>NZ_JBFAYF010000065.1:0-49339 GCF_040681165.1 Actinoplanes sp. NPDC051851
CCGGGGCGGGCCTTCGCCCGGCTGGGCCATGCCTCGCTGGTGCCGTTCCAGACCAGCAGGGTGGGCGGTCGCCGGATCGGCGCGGGCCAGGCCCCGGAGCACCAGCCACCCGCGCGGCAGCCCCGCGCGGCAGCCGGTATTCGTCAGTCGGTATTCGTCAGTCGGTGTGCGGCAGGCGCGTCGCCGGGATGACCCCGAGCCGACCCTTCTGGAAGTCCTCGAAGGCCTGCTTCAGCTCCGCCTTGGTGTTCATCACGAACGGCCCGTAGTGCGCGATCGGCTCCCGTATCGGCTGCCCGCCCATGATGAACAGGTCCAGCTCGCTCTTCGCCTCCACCCGGATCGCCTCGCCGGGCCCGTGCGCCGCCAGCTGCCCGAGGGTGATCGGCCGCATGTCGGTGCCGACCCAGCCGTCACCGGAGAGCGCGTACACCAGGGCGTTGAACTCCGGCTGCCACGGCAGGTCGAGGCGCGACCCGGGCTGCATCGTCACGTGCGCCAGGTTGATCGGCGTGAACGTCGACCCCGGCCCGGCGTGCCCGGCGATCTCCCCGGCGATGACCCGGATGAGCGCCCCGCCGTCCGGGGTGGTCAGCAGCGCGGCCTCCTTCCCCCGGATGTCCTGGTACTTCGGGTCGAGCATCTTGGCCGCCCGCGGCAGGTTCACCCAGAGCTGCAGCCCGTGGAACAGCCCACCCGACATCACCAGATGCTCCGGCGGCGCCTCGATGTGCAGAATCCCGGACCCCGCCGTCATCCACTGCGTATCGCTGTTCGTGATCGACCCGCCACCCCCGAGCGAGTCCTGGTGATCCATGATCCCGTCGATCATGTACGTGACGGTCTCGAACCCCCGATGCGGATGCCACGGCGTCCCCTTGGGCTCCCCGGGCGCGTAGTCGACCTCCCCCATCTGATCGAGATGGATGAACGGATCGAGATCGGCGAGCGAGACCCCCGCAAAGGCCCGCCGGACCGGGAACCCTTCACCCTCATACCCCTGGGGTGCGGTGGTGAGGCTGCGAACCGCCCGATACTCCGTCCCCACGGAATCCAGCTGCGGCAACCGAGGCAGCACCAGCACGTCATCAACAGTGATCGCAGGCATCTCAAGCCCTCCCGACTTCAGTGAGGAGAGCGTATCTCTTTCAAATCTGAAACACCACCCTCCTGTTCAAATCTGAAACAAAAGTGAGCCGCGCCATCCCCGCAGATCCACACCAATCCGCGATCTCCCATCAGCCCGCCCGCTGCCCGTTGCTGCCTGCTGCCTGCTGCCCGTTGCTGCCTGCTGCCTGCTGCCTGCTGCCTGTTGCCGCCCGCAGCCCGCAGCCCGCAGCCCGCAGCCCGCAGCCCGCGGAGGGTGGCATGCGGAGGGTGGCGTGCGGGTGGCGCCGCGGGCGGTCCGGGTTCACGATCATGGCCTGGCCGGGGCGGCGAGAGTCCACGATCGTTGATCGAGTCGTCCGGGCGCCCCTCTGGCGGCTGCGCAAGCACACGATCGCGGATCGCGCGCACCCGCCGCCCCTACTCGCGGCCGTTCATGTGCACCTGTCGCCCCGCTCGCGCCGTTCGTGCGTGCCTGCCGTCCCGCTCGCGCCGCGCCTCGTCCCGCTCGCGCCGCGCCTCGTCCCGCCCCGCTCGCGCCGCGCCTCGTCCCGGGTCGCGGTGCGGTCCGCGGTAGCGAGCCTGACCCGTCCGACCGGGCGTCAGTTCCTGATCTTGGCGAAGACCTTGCCGATGATGGCCAGTTCGTCGTCGTCGAGGTGGTCGATGAAGGCCGTACGGACGGTGTCCAGGTGGGCCGGGGCGGCCGCACGCAGCGTCTCCAGTCCGTCCTCGGTGAGCACCGCCTGCTGGCCCCGGCCGTCGTCGGCGCAGCTCTCCTTGCGGACCAGGCCGCGTTTGATCATCGAGTTGATCTGGTAGGTGATCCGGCTCGGCGAGAGCACCAGCCGGTTGGCCAGCTCGCCCATCCGGATCCGCCGGCCGGGCGCCTCGGCGAGGGCGACCAGGACGTGGTAGTCGTTCATGCTCAGCCCGGTGGCGGCGCGCAGCTCGTCCTCGAGTCGCGTGTGCAGTGCCCACGAGCTCTCGATGAACGTGCGCCAGTGCTGCAACTGGGTCTCGCTGAGCGGTTCGGCCATGCGTTCGACCGTACTCCTTCAAATCTGAACTTCAAAAGCGAAAACCGGGCGCGCCGGACCGATTCGTTGTCTAGTGTGCCCGATGTGTTGATTCGACAGGCTGTTCCCGGGGACGCCGCCGAGCTGGTCAGGCTGCGCGCCGTCCTGCTGCGGACCTCGCCGCGCACCGATTGGAACGACGACTGGCGCGAGCCCGCCCTCGCCTCGCTGACGTCCCGCCTCGCCGACCCCGGCGGTGACCTGGGCGCCTTCGTCGCCGACCGCCCGGACGGAACCGGCCTGGCCTCCTGCGCCGTCGGCGTCATCGAGCACCGCCTCGGCGACCCGCACAATCCCAGCGGCCGCTTCGGCTACGTCTTCAACGTCGCCACCGACCCGGACATGCGCCGCCAGGGCCTCTCCCGCGCCTGCGTCACGGCCCTGATCGCCTGGTTCCGCGACCGCGGCATCGGCGGCGTCGACCTGATGGCGTCCCCCGACGGCGAATCGCTCTACCTCTCCCTGGGCTTCGCCCGCAAGAAAGACCCCGCGATGCGCCTTCGCCTGCCCTGACTCCCGCTTCCGTTCCTTCGCACGTACGCCCACCGCGCCCCCACCGCGCTCAAAAGGCGAGCCGTCCACGGCCCCGCGAGGCCCGTGCCCACTCCTGGCCGTAGCGCGTCCCCCGCTCCCGGCTGGTCCTCCGGGGTGTGTCAGCCCCTCCGACACACCCCGGAGGACCAGCCGAGACGCGGCGCGGACGTGCGAAAGGCCGGCTCCGAAGAGCCGGCCTTTCCGCGACGTGCCGTTCGTGACGGCGGGGTGCTACTCGAAGGCGGGCAGGTTGCCCAGCGAGACCGTCAGCTCGACCGGGTGCAGAACCGGGGCGACGACCGTGAACCGGGCGCCGAACGGGTCGCGGAGCTCGGCGTACGCGCTCAGCCCGGCCTCGACCGGCTCGGTGATGAGGGCGCCGCCGAGGCGCTCGCAGTGGTCCGCCGCCGCGGTGATGTCCTCGACCTGGAAGGCGGCCCGCCACCAGGCACCCCGGTAGCCCGGCGCGAGACCCGCGATGGCGTCGTGGGCCTGGTTGAGCCACTCGCCGGTGCCGAACTCGTGGCGCAGCAGCCAGCCGAAGGCGGAACCGTAGAACCGGGCGGCCGCGATCGGGTCGTCCGTGATCAGTTCCGGCCAGGACATGGTGCCGGGCTCGCCGCCGGCCTGGGCGCCGCCGAAGTCGGTGGGCTCCCAGAGGCCGAGCACGGCGCCCGCCGGGTCGGCCACGATCGCCCGCCGCCCGCCGTGCGCGCCGGCCGGGTGGCTCAGGCAGGTTCCGCCGGCCAGTGCGACCTGCTCCAGCGTGTCGTCGAGGTCGGTGGTGCTCAGGTGCGTGAGCCAGCCGTCCGGCCGGTCCGGCTGACTGCGCGTCAGACCGGCGACCGCACGTCCGCCCAGCTTGAAACGATCACCGGCTGACTCCCAGCCGAACAACTCTCCGTAAAACTGCGCTGCTCGCGCAGGGTCCGCACTCGCGAGTTCCACCCAGCAAGGTGTCAAGGGTGCGTAGCCTCTGATCCGCATGTGCCGCTCCATGGTGGACATCCCCAGTTGCTTGAGCACTCTACGGCACTGTTAACGCTTCGTCACCACCGCACGGTTCATTGTCCGTTTTGGAGGGGTAAAAAACTACGTCGAGTAGTCAGTCGCAGTGATCCACGTGATGCTCTCGCGCCGTGCTCCGAGGGGGCGCCGCCGGTTCCGCCCGATGGGCGCGCTCCCGTGTCACTCAGCTTCATCTATGAACACTGTCCGTGACGGTAGGCGCGTCCTCCGGCGCACTCGGCAATGTCGTGGTGTGTCCTGAGCCACAGCCGCCCGGCGCCACGTGGTGCCACCTGGGGAATGTCCGGAGTGGGCCCTCGGGCCGCGGTCGTCTCCGGCCGTCATGCCCCCGGAACGCCCGGCAGGAGCATCTCGAACCACACCGTGGACCCGCGGACCGTCGGATCGGTGCCCCACGAGTCGCTGAGCTCCTCGATCAGGCCCAGTCCACGGCCCCGGCTGGAGAGCGCGTCGGCCCGGGCCCGGATCACGCTGCCCCGGGTGCCGGTGTCGGCGACCGAGACCAGCAGGCGCTCCGCGTTCAGGTCGATGTGCACCTGGGCCGGCGTGCCGGCGTGCAGCAGCGCGTTGGTGGTCAGCTCGCTGGTGCAGAGGATCGCGGCGCCGATCACCGGCTCCGGCACCGACCACTCGCGCAGCCGGGTGGTCATCCACTGCCGGACCCGGCTCGGCCCGGTCGGCTCGGCGGCCACCTCCATCGTGGCGGAGCGGCTCATCGCCAGCGCGTGCTCGACCGCGAGCACCGCCACGTCGTCGTCGGTGGTCCCGGCCACCGCGGCGGTCGCCAGCGAGCACATGTTGCGTGGATCGCCGCTGGCCGAGGCGGCCGCGGCGGCGACCAGCGCGTCCAGGCCGTCGCCGATCGGGTGGCCGCGGCGCTCCACCACGCCGTCGCTGAACATCAGGATGGTGTCGCCCGGCTCCAGCCGCAGCGCGCCGGTCTGCCAGCGTCCGCCCAGCCCGAGCGGGGCGCCCGGCGGGACCTTCACCAGCTCGGCCGTCGCGTGCTCACCGCCCAGCCCGGCCCGGCGCAGCACCGGCGGCGGGTGCCCGGCGCTGGCCAGGGTGATCGTGCCGTCGGCCGGGTCCAGTACGCCGTAGACCACGGTCACGAAGATCTCCTCGTTCCGGGACTCGGCGCCGAGCGAGCCGACCAGTCGGTCCAGCCCGGCGAGCACGCTGGGCGGGGCCGGATCGGTCAGCGCGAGCGCGCGCAGGGCGGCCCGGACCTGGCCCATCACCGCGGCGGCGCGCACGTCGTGCCCGGCCACGTCGCCGAGCACCATGGCGAGCCGGCCGTCGGTGAGCCGGAACGCGTCGTAGAAGTCGCCGCCCGCCGCGTTGCCGTCGACGCCGACGTCGTACCGGGCGGCGATCCGGAACGTGTCCAGCTCGGGCAGGTGCTCGGGGAGCATGCTGCGCTGCAGGAGCTGGGCGGTGCCGTGCTGCGCCTCGAACCGGCGTGCGCGCTCGGCGGCCTGCGCGACCAGCTCGGCGGCCGCCTTCAGCAGGGCGCGCTCGGCGGGGAGCCAGGTATGCGCGTGCCGGAACCCGACGGTCAGCGCGCCGCGGACCGACGGTGTGCGCAGCGGCAGCACGGCCAGCGAGCGGATCCGCTGCTCGTGCCGGTCCTGCGCGACCGCGTGCAGCGGTTCCCCGTCGGCGACGAAGCTGGCCCGCCCGGTCTCGGCGGCGGTCACCAGCGGCGCGGTGGGGTCGGCGCTCGCGCGTCGCCACACCGGCGGGAGCCGCTCGTCGGCCTCGTCCAGCATCTCGCCGCGGATCCGGCGGACATAGCGGTACGCCCCGCCGTCGTCGACGCCCAGCACGCAATGATCGAGGTCAAAGGACTTCATCGCGTACGCCAGGACGACGCGGGTCACGTCGTCGATGGTGAGCGCGCCGGCGAGGCGGGCCGTCAGGTCCCCGAGGCTGTGCAGGCGATGGATGACCTGGGTGGTCTCGGCGGCCACCGTCAGCACGCCGGCCCGCTCGCCGTGCGAGTCGCGGACCACGGAGTGCCCGCGGGTGTAGAAGGCCGGCTCCTGCGTGCCGGGCCGCAGCTGGAGCTGGCTCTCCGGCTCCAGCACGGGATGACCGGTGCGCAGCACCCGCTCGATCACGTCGCCCATGCCCGGCTCGGCCCAGGCGGCACCGAAGGCCTCGGCGGCGGGCCGTCCCAGCGCGGCGGGGTGCAGCCCACCGATCACGTCGGCGTACGCGTCGTTGTAGAGGACGAGAGCGGTCGGACCGTACGTGAGAAGCATCGGAACCGGCGACTCGAGCAGGAGATCGACGGTCACGCGGACGGCGGGATCCCAGGCGCCGAGGACCCCGAGCGGGGTGCCGGACCAGTCGCGGGCGCGCACC
This sequence comes from Actinoplanes sp. NPDC051851, assembly GCF_040681165.1. Classification (NCBI taxonomy): domain Bacteria; kingdom Bacillati; phylum Actinomycetota; class Actinomycetes; order Micromonosporales; family Micromonosporaceae; genus Actinoplanes; species Actinoplanes sp. NPDC051851. The sequence goes on from NZ_JBFAYF010000065.1 coordinate 6,120, forward strand.
AGCGCCGCGCATCCTTTGGCTCCCGCGGACTGCACGGGCAGCGTGGAGATCGCTGACGGGCGTGCCGCTCCCGAGCCGGTCATGCAGAAAGCCTATCCCGTGTCCGCCGTTTGGACGATGTCCCACCGGCCGTACGTCCGATTCTTGACGAACTGACGCGGTTGGTTCCCGCATTTCGTCACGGTCCGTGATCGCATCGCTATCATGCCGGCTTAGCCGGGTGCTTCCTTGATCATTTATAGTCGCGCGGTGAGTGAACGGCCGCACGGTGTGATCCGCTACATCGCGGAGCAGGAGCAGGGTTCGACGGGCGCGCTGCCCGTCCGGGTCCCGGGTGACGCGCCCACCGCGCCGCGGCCGGACACCCTGGCCGACCAGCGTTACGCGGCCCTGGACGACTGGTCCCAGTCCGCCGCCACGATGACCATGTCCGCGGTCACGGACCACCCACCCGCGTACCCGGCCCGCCACTCCGCTCCCGCGGAGCCCACCCCGGCGCCGTCCCCGTACGCGCCCGCCCTCGGCCACCCGCCGGCTTACCCACCGTCCGGACCCCGGCTGTCGGTGTCATCCGGAGCTCCGGACCTCCCCGGCTCTCCCGAACTTCCCGGCGCTTCTGTTCTCTCCGCGGGGCAGGGCCACCCCGGTGGGCCGGAGCGCCCCGCGGCGCGGAGCTGGCGGCGCCCCGGGGCCCTGGCCGCCGCGGCCGCCGCCGTACTGGTCGCCGGTGGGGTGGCGTTCGCCCTGATCGGCGGCTCCGGCGACGATGCCGCCACGGTCCCACCGGCGGTCGTGGCCGCGGGCCTCGACAGCGCCGCCCCCACCGCCGGCGACGAGCACCCGGAGACCCTGGTCGACCCGGCCGCGACACCGACGGCCGCAGCCTCGGCCACCACCTCGCCGACCGCCGGGGCCTCGCCGACCGCGGCCACGACGCGGATCGCCCCCGCCGTGGCCGGCGCCGCGACCCACGACCTGACGGCCACGACGACGTCCACCCCGGGCGAGACCTCGCCGGCGGGTTCGGCGGAGCTCAGCGCGTTCTACCGCGGTGGTGTCGCCGACACCGGCTACGAGGGAACGATCCAGGTGGTGAACAGCGGCGACGCCACCGCCACCGGCTGGACGGTCACCCTCACCGTGCCCGGCGGCGAGGAGGTCTCCGTCACCAGCGGCCCGGCCACGGCGTCCCAGTCCGGCACCACGGTCACGTTCCGCTCGACCGGAACCCTGGCCGCCGCCGACGCGATCACGATCGCCTTCTCCCTCGACGGCGTCCCCACCACGCTCCCGAGCGGCTGCACCATCAACGACACCCCCTGCGCCTAGCCCGTCGGGATCGTCACCGGCGGGGTCGCGGGGTGGGCGTTCTCGGTCATGGTCCGGGTTGGGGGTTATCCACAGCCGGGGTTTGTCCACAGGGCCCCGGGCCAAGATCACTGTTATGTGCCACTGTTCCGTTAGGGATGGGGGTTTCCCCCGGTCGGGGTGGGCCCCGACCGGCCGTACTTGATCAACATTCCATGATCGACTACGGGTTGATCTTGGTGGCTGGTGGTCAGGGGTGTGTCGGCGGGCTTGAGTGACCCGTGAGTGCCAGCTTTCCCGGCGCGGCTGGTGTTCAGGGGTCACTCGGGCGCCTGAGACACCCCTGGCCACCAGCCGACCGGCCCGAGGCACCCCGGATCGCCAGCCGGACCGGCCTGAGACACTCCGGATCGCCAGCCGGACCGGCCGAGGCGCCCTGGACGGCCAGCTCACCGCCTGCGGGCGCGCCGCCCGGCGGGCCCGGGACCGAAACGTGGCCGACGGAATCGACGATCCGTGGGCGGCGAGTGTTTCGGATGGGCACTCGCCGCGGGATCCGGCGTCCCACCCGGGCGGTCCAGAATCGACCAGCAGGGTCACGGGTGTGTCGGGCGCCCCGATGCACCAAGGCCACGAGGTCAAGGAATCGGCGCGGACGGCAGGTGATTTTTCGCTCCTCATTGCCCGCTTGCTGCTTTCCGCGGCCTCGCCAGGCAGGCCCGTTCCGCCTCCTGGCTGGTCGTGGGGGGCCTCGCACGACCAGCCGAACCGGACGAGCTGGCGCTCAGGAGTCCCTCAGCGCGGCTGAGACATCCATGAACGCCAGCCGGAGAGATCCACCGCGCTCCGAACGGAACACCCCGCCGACGCGAAGCCCTCCATGAGCGGATATCGACTACCGGAACGAGGGTTGCCGATACCCGAAAACCCTTAACCGCGCGGCCTTGCCCGATGCACCCTTGATCGTCGGCCGGGGGCTCGCCGCGGTCTCTGAACGCGCCCACCCGCGGTGCCGCCGAGCTGTGGACGGTCCGGCCTGATGCCGGACGGCCGGGCCCCACCTTTGGGATCTTCCGTGTGTCGATGGAAGGTCCGCGGTGACGTGATCCGTGGGCAAGCCGGGGACGTAATGATCGGCGGCGGCTTCGTTGCCGCCGGGGTGCGGCCTGGCCGCCACCCGCATGCGTGCGGGGTGGACGGTTTCGCCGGCGTCCCATGGCGCATCTGCCCCGCGTGATACATCTGCAGTGATGCATCTCGGGTGATGCATCCAAAGCGATGCATCCAGAATGATGCATCCAGAATGATGCATCCAGAATGATGCATCTGGAGTGATGCATCTGGAGTGATGCGGGCTTGTGTTGGGGGCTTCTACCCTGGGCGCTGCGCGCAGCGTGCTGGGTGTGGCCGAGTGGGGTGGGCGAGCGGGACAGCGGAGCAACGGAACAGAGGAGCGTGATGTGACCGGCGACGGGCTGAGCCGTGGGCTGAGCGACATGTGGCGAGAGGTCGTGCTTTTCCTGCCCAAGGCGCTGGCGTTCGTGGCCGTGCTGGTGCTGGGCTGGCTCCTGGCGCGGCTGGCCAGGACCCTGGTGGCCAAGGCGTTACGGCGTGCCGGGTTCGATCGGGTCGTGGATCGGGGACCGGTCGGGCGGGTGCTGCGGGGGACGCTGCCGTCGGACCTCTGTGCTCGGCTGGTGTTCTGGGCGGTGATCCTCGCGGCGCTGCAGATCGCCTTCGGGCTCTGGGGGCCGAACGGGGTGAGCGACCTGCTCAATGCGCTGATCGCGTGGCTGCCGCAGGCGTTCGTGGCGATCGTGATCGTGGTGGTCGCGGTTGCTGTGGCGGGTGCGGCGCACGATCTCGTGGTCGACGTGCTCGGCGATCTGGGCTATGCGCGGGTGCTCGGCCGGGCGGTCGCCTCGGTGGTCGTCGCGCTCGGTGTGATCGCCGGGCTCGACCAGGTCGGGATCGCCACCTCGGTCACACAGCCGCTGCTGCTCACGGTTCTGATCACCGTGGCCGGCGTGATCATCGTGGGTGTCGGTGGCGGGCTGATCCGGCCGATGCAGCACCGGTGGGAGGGCTGGCTGGACCGGGCGGCCTTCGAGTCCGTGGCCATTCGCGGGCAGGCACGGGCGTACGCGGAAAGGCGCGAGGAGGAGGAGAGCCGCCGGGCGGAGGAAGCACGGAAGGCCGAGGAGGCCCGCAGGGCCGAGGAGGCACGACGGGCGGAAGAGGCACGCCGGGCGGAGGAGAGCAGGAAGGCCGAGGAGGCGCGCCGCGTGGAGGAGGCCCGCAAGGCGGAGCAGGCCCGCCGGGCGGAGGAGGCGCGGAAAGCCGAGGAGTACCGCCGGGCGGAGGAAGCTCGCCGTGCCGAGGAGGCCCGGCAGGCGGAGGAGCGCCGCCTGGCCGAGGAGGCCCGGCGGGTCGAGGAGGCGCGCCAAGCCGAGGAGCGGCGGCAGGCGGAGCAGGAGCGCCGGGTCGAGGAGGCGCGGCAGGCCGAGGAGCACCGCGCGGCAGTGGCGGAGCAGCAGGAACGTGAGCGGCACGCCGCCGAGGAGCGGGACGCCGAGGCGGAGCGGTGGGCGCAGGAAGCGCGCTGGGCCGCGGAACGCCGGGCGTCCGGGCCGCCGGAGCCGGCCGGGGACGAGACGCAGGTCATCGCGGTGCCGGGGTATGACAACCGGCTCGACTTCATACCGGGGTTCGGGGGCTTCGGCGAACCGGCGGCGCGGTCGGAGACGGCGGTGTTCACGCCGGGGCAGCGGCCGCCGCACGCCGGGCATGACGATGACGAGGAACCGACGACCGTTCTGGATTTCACCCCGCCGGTGGCCCGGACTCCCGAGGGGGAGACGGCGGCCCCCGCGGCCGAGGAGACCGCCGCGGGTTTTGGTGAGTCGAAACCGGGGCAAATTGCCCGAGTCGGCGATGACGCGGGGAAGGCCGCGCGGCCCGGCGACGCCGCGGGCGAGGGTGACGCGGGCGAGGGTGACGCGGGTGAGACGGACCGGGAAGGCGGGTCGGAGATGGCCGATGACGGCAAGGGCGCGAGCGGCGGTACCTCGGTGATCCGGCACGACGTGGCCGACGGCGGCGGGACCACGGTGATCAGCGACCGGCCGGTCGGCGACGAGCCGACCTCGGTGATCACGACGGGCTCCGGGTCGGGAGACACGACGGTGGTCAGCTCGGCACCGGCCGGCACCGGGGATGGAGAGGAGCGCACCGAAGCGGTGCCCCTGTCCGATACCGATCGGAAAGACGGGCGGGAATGACGGAGGGGCCGGCACCCGGGTGGGTGCCGGCCCCTGGTGGCCGGGGCGTGTTCTGCCGATCGGCGGAGCAGGTCCTGACCGGGGCGTCGCCGGCTGCAGGCTCTGAATGGTCTGGTGACGCGGGGCGGGCCGGGGCTACTTGCCGTCGAGGGAGCGGGCCAGGACGCAGACGGCCAGGAGACGGCGCAGCACCCAGTCGTTCTCCGACCAGTCGATGCCACCCTCGGGAGCGGCCCAGCCGTGCTGGTACGCCGCGTCGCGCACCCCTTCGGCGTACGCGGCCAGCAGGATCGGGGTGAGCGGCCGGGTGTCCGCGGAGAGGCTGTCCCGGACCCCGGCGGCGTGCTGGTCGACGACCGAGGTCAGACCCGGGGAGGCGGACATCGCCGCGATGCCGCTCACGCCGACGGCGGCGGTGAGTTCGGCGAGCGAGGCGTGCGCGGAGCGGAGGGCGGCACGGGCGGCGGCGTTGCTGAACAGACCATTCATGAGGAGAAAGTTACGGAGCCACGGGTGTCCGACGGTTCTCCCGACCGGTGCAGGACGGTTGAACCCGGACCGGTTTCCGGCGCCCCACGTGGGGAAGTAGGACGGCGTGATCCAAGAGCATGTCGACGACGTGACCGTCCAGGCGCTCGGGAAGCTCAGCGAGGCGCTGGAGACGGTCGAGCGGGCCCGCGGCCACCTCTACGAGATGCATCAGCTCACCGGGATGGCCGACTTCGCGCTGGACGACGCCGTCTCGCTCTTCATGCAGGCCGGCCGTCCCGAGGTGGCCGAGCGCATCCAGCGGGAGCTGATCGGCCGCAACGTACTGCCGGGGAGGTGGACCTTCCAACTCGTCGAGGAGTACGACGACGGGTACTACGCCGAGTTCCGGCAGGTGGAACGGGAGACCCGGGAGGCGCTGGCGATGGGGCGGCGGCACCTGGCCGAGGCCGCTCTCAAGGAGCGCCGCCGCACCCGGGGCAGAGCCGGGCACGAGGCGTCACCCGGCGAGCCCCAGGGTCACTCCGTGTAGTCGGCTGGCTCGGGACGACGACGCTGGGCGTCGTCGGCGAGGATGACCGTCGCGACCACGAGGGCGACGACGACGGCGAAGAACCAGGACGCGTCATCGATGAGTCTCGCGGCCAGGGGGGCCTGGAAGGCGGCCAGGAAGAAACCCAGCCAGGCGAGACGACGCTGACGCTCAGACAGGAAACCGACAGATCGCACCCGGAAAGTCTGGCGCGATAAGTCCGGAACGCCGTCACCCGTTCGGCCGATTATCCGTTGTCCGATGGTGCCCCTCACCTTGCGTCATCGCCGCTCCACTCTCGCCGTGTGCTGCGCGTTCGCACTGGTCGGCGGGTTGACGGCGGGATCCTGCGCGGAGTCCGCCCCCGCGCCGCGGCCGGCGGCGCCGCCTCGGGAGCGGGTGCGGGCCGGGCCGTTGCTCGACCGGACCGCGGGCCGTCTCACGGTGGGTGACGCCGCTTCTCGCGTACGCGTCCAACTGGCCACCCTCCCCGGTCTGATGTACCGGATCAGCACGGCGGCCGAGTCGGGTGTGGAGCCGGTGGTGAGTGCTCGCGCCGGCCGGGTGACCGTCCGGCTGCGGGCTACCGGCAGTGACGGACTCGACGAGCTGCGCATCGTGCTGAACCGCGAGGTCCGCTGGGACATCCGGTTGCCCGCCGGTGCCGGGGAGCAGCAGCTGAACCTCCGCGGCGGCCGGGTGAGCCGGGTCGAACTGGGCGGCTCCGGGCTGGTCGAGATGTGGCTGCCGGACCCGGCCGGCACGGTGCCGGTGACCTTCGCCGGCGGGGCGGGCAGCGTGCTGCTGGCGGCCGAGGGGCGGGCGCCGTTCCGGATCCGGCTGGACAGGGGAGCGGGCTCGGTGGAGACCCCGTGGACGGTGAACAACGGCACGGCGGCCGGCCGGATCCTGCGCGAGCCGGGCTGGGCGCGCGCCGCCGACCGGTACGCGGTCCGGGCCCGCGGTGGCCTCGGCACGCTGCTGCTCCGCCGCCTCCACCCCGCCGCTCGCTGAACTGAAGGGGGAACGGAGCGAGACACTCTCGGAGCGGCGCGATCCGGGTGCGGCGAACGGAGCGGCGTGATCCGGGTGCGGCGAACGGCCGCCCGTGGGCGGCCGCTCGGTGAGATGCGCCCGGGGTCAGGCGCCGGGGCGGTCGACCTGGCCGCGCCACTCGCCGGTGGGGATGCCGCCGCGGGACTCGATGAACTCCTTGAAGCGGCGCATGTCGCCCTTGATCCGGCGGTCCACGATGCCGAGCCTGTCGCCCGCGGTCTCGACGAAGCCCTGCGGGTCGAAGTCCAGCTGGACGGTGACCCGGGTGTGGGTGTCGTCGAGCCGGTGGAAGGTGACCACACCGGCCTGCTTCTCGCCGTCGGTGGTGTGCCAGGCCACCCGCTCGTCCGGGAGCTGCTCGGTGATCTCGGCGTCGAACTCGCGACGTACCCCGGCGATCTCGGTCTTCCAGTGGGTGTGCACGTCGTCGAGCTGCTTGATCTCCTGTACCCCGTCCATGAATCGGGGGAACTCCTCGAACTGCGTCCACTGGTTGTAGGCCGTCCGGACCGGGACGTTGACGTCGACCGACTCGGTGACGGTGCTCACGTGGTTCTCCTTCGCCTCGTTGCGGGATCTCCCCGCTCCATGATTGACGGGTGCCCTCGCGCCCCGGGGCTAAACGTCGCTAACCTGCGGCGGTGGATGCGGTGGACGCGATCGTCGTCGGAGCGGGTCACAACGGGCTGGTGGCGGCGAACATGCTCGCCGACGCGGGCTGGTCGGTACGCGTCCTGGAGGCCTCCCCGCAGCCCGGCGGCGCGGTGCGCTCCGGCGAGCTGACCGCACCGGGCTACCTCTCTGATCTGTTCAGCGCCTTCTATCCGCTCGGCTACGCCTCCCCGGCGCTGCGCGCTCTGGGCTTGGCGGAGCACGGCCTCGCCTGGACCCACGCGCCCTCGGTCTTCAGCCACGTGCTGCCGGACGGCCGGGCCGCCACGGTGCACCGGGACCTGACCCGGACGATGGCGTCGATGGAGGCGTTCGCGCCCGGGGACGGGGAGCGGTGGGAGCGGGCGTACCGGCAGTGGGAGTCCGTTTCCGATCGGATTCTGCAGTCGGTGCTGACGCCGTTCCCGCCGGTGCGCGGCGGCCTCGGGCTGGCCCGGCGTCTCGGTGCCGGCGGGCTGCTCCGGCTCTCCCGGCAGCTGATGCTCTCCGCGCGGGACCTGGGCGCGGAGCTCTTCGAGGGGGAGGGCGCGCGCCTGGCGCTGACCGGCTGCACGCTGCACACCGATCTCTCCCCGGACGACGTGGGCGGCGGGGTCTTCGGCTGGCTCCTCGCCATGGTCGGTCAGGAGACGGGCTGGCCGGTGCCGGTGGGCGGGGCGGCCCGGCTGGTCGACGCGCTGCTGGCCCGGCTGGCGGAGCGGGGCGGCGAGGTGCTCTGCGGCACTCCGGTGCGCCGGGTGCTGGTGGCCGGGGGACGGGCGATGGGGGTACGGACCGTGGACGGGCGGGACTGGCGGGCCCGACGCGCGGTGATCGCCGACGTACCCGCGCCCGCGCTCTACCGGGATCTCGTCGGGGCCCGGAACCTGCCGTCGCGGTTGATCGAGGACCTGGAGCACTTCCGCTGGGACGGGGCGACCGTCAAGGTGGACTGGGCGCTGAGCGCGCCGATTCCCTGGAAGAATACGGATATCTCTGGTTCCGGGACGGTCCACCTCAAAGGAGACATGCAGCGGTTGACCGAATTTTCTGGACAAATCGCCCAAGGTCGCATCCCGGATGACCCGTTCCTGCTGCTCGGGCAGATGACGACGGCAGACCGGACCCGGTCACCCGAGGGGACCGAGTCGGCCTGGGCGTACACCCACGTGCCGCACCGGCAGGACTGGCACCCCGACGAGATCGCCGCGCACGTCGACCGGATCGAGGCGGTGGTCGAGGCGCAGGCGCCCGGCTTCCGGAGCACGATCCGGGCCCGGCACGTCTTCGCCCCCGGCGACCTGGAGCGGGAGAACCCGTCGCTCATCGGCGGCGCGGTCGGCGGCGGCACCTCGGCGCTCCTGCAGCAGCTGGTCTTCCGCCCGGTACCGGGGCTCGGCCGCGCCGACACCCCGGTCGACCGGCTCTTCCTCGGCAGCTCCTCGGCCCACCCGGGCGGCGGCGTGCACGGCGCCCCGGGCGCCAACGCGGCCCGTGCGGCGCTCGCCCGCGACCACGGCCTGACCGGTTCGGCCTACCGGGCCGCGATCGCCGGCGCGCACCGCACGATCTACCGCTGACCTGGGCGTGATTGCGGTGTGTACCGGCACCGTGATCACCGCCGGATGTTTACGCTGAGGGCTGCCGGGCAACGAAACCTGCCGTTGTCACCTGCGGTTGTCGAAGCCGGCAGGATCCAGCAGAGCCGGAGGAGACCAAGTGCGGATTGCGATGATCTCCGAACACGCCAGCCCGTTCGGGACCGGCGACCAGAACGTACACGTCGCCGATCTCTCCGCCGCGCTCGCGGAGCAGGGGCACGAGGTACGCGTCTACACCCGGCGCACCGACCCGGGCGCCGCCGAGACGGTGGACGTCGCCGCGGGGGTCCGGGTGATCACGGTGACCGCGGGACCGGAGCGGCCGGTCGAGGACGAGCTGCCGTACGTCGGTGAGTTCGCCCGCGTCCTCGGCGACCAGTGGCGCGACGGCTGGGCACCGGACGTGGCACACGCCCACTTCTGGACCAGCGGGCTGGCCGCGGTCACCGCCGCCCGGCAGATCGACATCCCGGTCGTGCAGTCGTTCCACGAGCTCGGCGAGATCGGGCCGGGGCAGAACGGGCCGTCCCGTGCGGGCTACGAGCGCGCCCTCGGCCGCGCGGTGGACCGGGTGGTCGCGCAGACCCAGGACGAGGTGCGCGGCCTGGTCCGGATCGGGGTGCCGCGGGCCCGGATGACCATGGTCCCGGCCGGTGTCGACACCGAGCGGTTCAGCCCGGACGGCCCGGCCGTCCCGCGCGACCCGGAGCGTCCCCGGATCCTCTCGGTCGGCAGGCTGGTCGAGCGCAAGGGTTTCGGCGACGTCATCCAGGCCATGCGGTACGTGCCCGGTGCCGAGGTGGTGGTGGTCGGCGGGCCGTCCCCCGACCAGCTCCCCGCCGACCCGGCCGCGACGTCGCTGCGGGCGCTCGCCGAGCAGTGCCGGGTCGCCGACCGGTTCCGCCTGGTCGGCGCGGTGCCGCACCGGGACATGCCGAGCTGGTACCGCTCCGCCGACCTGCTGGTCGCGGCGCCCTGGAACGAGCAGTTCGAACGCTCGGCGCTGGAGGCGATGGCCTGTGGCGTGCCGATCGTGGGCACCGCGGTGGGCGGCCTCACCGAGGCCGTGGTGGACGGGCTGACCGGGGACCTGGTCCCGGCCCGTGACCCGCGGGAGCTCGGTGGTGCGCTGCGCCGGCTGGTCAACGACAAGGTGCGCCGGTTCACGTACGCCACCGCGGCCCTGGACCGGGCCCGTCAGGCGTACTCCTGGAAGCGGGTCGCCGCGCAGGTCGGCTCGGTCTACTCGGCCGTGATGCGCCGCGGCGCCGGTTCCGAGGCGGAGGCGGTGGCCTAGGCCCGGCCTAGATCCGGGTGGACCCCGGCATCCACCGACCGGTTGATGCCGGGAGGAGCGGGCTGATCGATTCGGGCACCCGGGCCGGTACGTGACGCTGAGTGCATGACAGTCATCGAGGTCAGCAACCTCAGCAAGCGCTACGGGGACACGGTCGCGGTGCGGGACGTGTCGCTTGCCGTCGAGGCCGGCGAGATCTTCGGGATCCTGGGGCCGAACGGGGCCGGGAAGACCACCACGGTCGAGTGCATCGCCGGGCTGCGGACGGCGGACGGCGGCGGCATCAGCGTCCTCGGCCGCGCTCCGCGCGATCCGTGGCTCCGCTCCCAGGTGGGCATTCAGCTGCAGGAGAGCCAGCTTCAGGACAAATTGACGGTACGGGAGGCTCTCCAGCTCTACCACTCGTTCTACCCGCATCCCGCCGACTGGCGAGAACTGGCCGCCGATCTGGGACTCGAGTCGAAGCTGGGTACGGCGTACGCGAAGCTCTCGGGGGGTCAGAAACAACGTCTCTCGATCGCGCTGGCCCTGATCGGGAACCCGCGGATCGCCATCCTGGACGAGTTGACCACCGGCCTGGACCCGCAGGCCCGCCGGGACACCTGGGACCTGATCGAGTCGGTCCGCGACCGCGGCGTCACCGTCGTGCTGGTCACCCACTTCATGGAGGAGGCCGAGCGCCTCTGCGACCGGATCGCCGTGATCGACAAGGGCGAGGTGGTCGCGCTGGACACCCCGGCAGGGCTGGTGGAGCGGGCCACCGCCGACCAGACCATCCGCTTCCGCCCGTCGAAGGACTTCGACGACGCGCTGCTCACCGGCCTCCCGGAGGTCACCCGGCTCACCCGCCGCGGCGACCGGATCGAGATCCTCGGCACCGGCAACCTGCTCTTCGCGGTCGCCTCGGCGCTCGCCGTCCACCAGATCGTCGCGGGTGAGCTGCGCCTGGAACAGGCCACCCTCGACGACGCCTTCGTCCACCTGACCGGCAACGCCACCACCGGGGAGTGACCGTGACCGTCTTCGCCAAGCTGACCCTGACCGAGATCAAGCTGCTGCTCCGCGAGCCGGTCGCCGCGTTCTTCTCGCTCTTCTTCCCGACGATCCTGGTCGGCATCCTCGGCGGCATCAAGGACTTCCGGGTGCCGAACCCGGACCTCGGCGGCCTGCGGACCATCGACGTCTACGTCGGCATCTCGATGGCCCTGGTGCTCGCGATGCTCGGCCTGCAGTTCATGCCCGCGGCGCTGGCGACCTACCGGGAGCGGGGCGTGCTGCGCCGCATCGCCACCACCCCGGTCCGCCCGATCACCCTGCTCGCCGCGCAGATGGCGTCGACGCTGCTGGTCGCGGTCCTCTCCGCCGCCCTCTGCATCACCCTCGGGCGGGTCGTCTACGACGTACCGCTCGCCGGGAACCTCCCCGGGTTCGTCCTGGCCTTCCTGCTCTGCGCGGCCGGCGTCTTCGCGGTCGGGCTGCTCATCGCGGCCCTGGTGCCCACCGGCAAGACCGGCAACGCGGTCGGCACCCTGCTCTTCTTCCCGTCGATGTTCTTCGCCGGCCTGTGGACGCCGCGCGAACTGATGCCGAGGCTGGTCCAGCGGATCGGCGACTTCACCCCGCTCGGCGCCGGCGAGCGCGCCCTGCACGACGCGATGACCGGCAGCTGGCCGAACGCCCTCTCCACCACGGTCCTCCTCGGCTATCTGGTCGTCGTCGGCCTCACGGCCGCGCGCTTCTTCCGCTGGAACTGACACACTGGACCGCGGGCGAAGGGGGACGTCGATATGGGCAGGGACGACTGGGAGACCGAGTTCCCGGAGTTGAACGAGCGCCGGCTGCTCCTGGTCTCCCTCGGCCTGCTGACCGGCTCGACCGTGCTGGCGATCGCCACCCAGGGCACCGAGGTCCCGCAGCAGCCACTCCGGATCACCCTGGCCATCGTCGCGGCCACGGCGTCGTGGGTGCTCGCCGGCCTCGTCGCGCTGCGGCGGTTCCCCGGACCCCGCCCGCTCTCGATCGTCTTCTTCACCGGGTACGTCGTCCTCTCCGGCCTGCTGATCTGGTGCAACCCGTTCTTCGGCTTCTTCGCCTGGAGCGGGTACCTCCTCACCGTCGGCACGCTGCCCGGCCGGGGTGCCGCCGCCGGGGTCTGGGCCGTCGCGTTCGTCACCGCGCTCTCCCAGAGCGGCGGCATCCACCGCCCGGACGACGTCGGCGACGTCGTGTTCTTCCTGGTGCTCTTCCTGGCCAACGCGGCGCTCGCGCAGGTGATGACCCGGTTCGAGGCGGGCCGCAAACGCAACGCCGAGCGGCGCATCGTGGTCATCGACGAGCTGGCCGAGGCGAACGCGAAGCTGGCGGCGGCCATTCAGGAGAACGCCGGGCTGCACGCCCAGCTGCTCGCCCAGGCCCGGGAGGCCGGCATCCTGGACGAGCGGCAGCGGATGGCCGGCGAGATCCACGACGTGCTGGCCCAGGGCCTGACCGGCATCGTCACCCAGCTGGAGGCGGCCGAGGCGCACCCCGGCGAACGGGAACGGCACCTCGCCGCCGCGAAACGGCTGGCCCGGGAGAGCCTCACCGAGGCGCGCCGATCGGTGCAGGCGCTGCGCCCGCAGCCACTCGACGCGGCACGCCTGCCCGAGGCCCTCGACGAGGTGGTGCGCGGCTGGGCCGGGCTGCACGGCGTGCGGGCCGACCTGATCACCACCGGGGAGGCCCGGCCCCTGCTTCCCGAGATCGAGACGACCCTGTTGCGTACGGCCCAGGAGGCTCTCGCCAACGTGGCCCGGCACGCCAACGCCGCACGGGTCGGGCTGACCCTGTCGTACATGGAGGACATGGTGACCCTGGACGTCCGCGACGACGGCGACGGCTTCGAGCCGGACCGCCCCCGCGAGCTGACCGAGACCGGCGGCTTCGGCCTCGCCGGGATGCGGGAGCGACTCGCCCGGATCGCGGGCACCCTCGCGGTGGAGTCCGAGCCCGGCGGCGGCACCGCGATCTCGGCCTGCGTGCCCGCCCTCGTGGTGGGTGCCGCCGCATGATCCGGCTGCTCATCGTCGACGATCACCCGGTGGTGCGGGACGGCCTGCGCGGCATGTTCACCGGGGACGACCGGTTCACCGTGCTCGGCGAGGCGGGCGACGGCAGGGAGGCGCTGGCCGTGGCCGCCGCGGTCAGCCCCGACGTGGTGCTGATGGACCTGCGGATGCCGGTGATGGACGGCGTCACCACGATCCGCGAGCTCAAGGCCGCCGGATCGGCCGCCCGCGTCCTGGTCCTGACCACGTACGACACGGACAGCGACGTGCTCCCCGCGATCAAGGCGGGCGCGACCGGCTACCTGCTCAAGGACACGCCGCGCGAGGAGCTGTTCCGCGCCGTGCTGGCCGCGCACCGGGGCGAGTCGGTGCTGGCCCCGTCGGTCGCCGGCCGCCTGATGGGCCGGCTCCGCAACCCGGAGAAGGAGCCGCTGAGCCAGCGCGAGCTCGAGGTGCTCACGCTGATCGCCCGGGGCTGCAGCAACCGCGAGACGGCGGGCCGCCTCTTCATCAGCGAGGCCACGGTCAAGACCCACCTCCTGCACGCGTACGCCAAACTGGGCGTCCGCGACCGGGCCGCCGCCGTCGCCACGGCCTTCGAGCGGGGTCTGCTCGGCCGCGACTAACGCGGTGCGCCGCGGTAGGTGCCGAACGCCCAGAGGTTGCCCTCGGGGTCGCGGACGGCGAAGTCGCGGGAGCCGTAGTCGGTGTCGAACGGCTCGCGGACCACCTCCGCCCCCGCCCGCCGCGCCCGCGCGAAGAGCTCGTCGGGCTCATCGGTGACGACGTACGCCCCGAACGTCCCGGGCGTCAGCGCGAACGGATCGCCGGCCGCCTCCCGGGCCGAGCCGAGCATGATCCCGCCGCCGGCCGGCCAGTCCAGCTGGGCGTGGTCGACCCGGTCCCCATCGCCGTAGACGACGGTCTCCTCGAAGCCGAACGCCTCGACGAGGAAGCGGATCAGCGCGCGGGCATCGGTGGCCCGCAGCGACGGCCACACCTGCGGCGCCGGTGTCCTATCGGTCATATCCCCATCGTCGCCGCCCGGGCGCACGACGGGGGACCTCGGAAGCGGAGCACGCGGCCGAGATCCCCCGATGGAGTGGTGTCAGGCGGCGAGCGCCTTGGCCAGGTCGTCGCGGAAGGTGCGCTCGTTCTCGGTCACCGTCTCGCCGCCGATGCCGAGCAGGCCGCCCGTCGAGGCGGCACCGACCACGGCGTCGGTGATCTCGGTCAGCCAGTGCTTGTAGGTCTCGGCGTCGGCCAGGCTGGCCTTGGCGCCGAGCAGGGTGGAGACCTCCCTGGCCCGGGCGAGCACGTCGCCCGCGTAGGCGGCGGGATCGGCCGGCTCGATCACCGGCGGCTCCTCGCCGAGCTCGGGGTCGCCCGCCTCGGCGACGGCTGCGCCGGCCACCGCCGACACCAGCGTGCTGGCCGAGGCCCGGGCGTCGGAGATGCGGTTGATCCCGGCCGCACTCTCGGCGCGGGTCTTGCGGGCGCTGTCGTGGGTGGCGGCACTCGCCGCGGTGAGCACCGCGTGCGGCAGGCCGACCAGCAGCCCCCACTCGGCGTCGGTGAAGCCCAGCTTGGCGTAGAGCGGTTCGTCCGTCACTCGGAGTTCCTTTCGCTTTCGTCGGCAGCCGACAGCGCATTCTTGCGCACCACCGAGCCGGCGCCGTAAAGGCTCCCTGTACCCGGCCCCGCTCCGCTTCACCCCGATCGGTTTCGGACCGCCCGGATAGCATGGCCAGCGATCCACGGGGGAGAACGCATGACGGACGAGGCACGGCTGGCGGAGCGGGACCACGACCACCGCTGGGCAGGTGAGGTGATCCGTGCGGCACTGCGGCCGGGCGAGCGGCTGCTGGAGCACAGCCTGCTGCTGCGTTCGCCGGGCGTGGAGGAACCCCCGCCGACCGCCGGCGAGGTGCTGAACGCCTTCAACCCGTTCGCCGGCTTCACCGAGACGGCCCGCAGTGACGGTGTCGGCCTGGCGCTGCTGCAGACCGCGTTCGGTCTCACCCCGTCGCGCTACGACATGGCGAGCATCATGGCCAACGACAAGATCGCCGCCAGGTACGGCTACGTCTTCTGCGGCGTCGCGGAGAGCGAGGCCGGCCGGCTGCGTGCCGCGATCGTCCGCCACGCGACGATGGACCACGGCCATCGTGCGGCGTATCTCGCCCGTACCGACCAGCGGGTGGTCCTGTTCGCCGATCCGGTGCCGGCACCCGGCGACCACCCCGACCCGGACCGGCCGCTGCTGGAGATGCTGCTCCTGCCGCTCCGGCTCGCCATCGGCCTGTGGGACGCGGCGACGAACCAGCCCGAGCCGACCGCCCGCGCCCGCTTCTCCGGCTCCCTGCGCCCGGTCTTCGAGTGCCCGCCCACCGCGATCGCGGCCGCCCCGGCTCCGCCGCTGGAGCACATGCCCCGGGCCACACTGTGGTTCGCGGACCGCTCCTGGATGGTCGTCTCCCTCGGCACCGGCGATCCCGCCGCCCGGATGTACGCCGCCCTCCAGCCCCACCGATGACCGGGGCATCGCGGCCAGGCTCAGTCGCGCTCCCTCCTCGCTTGTTCCTCAGCCTCATCCCGAAGCTGGCATAGGTGCTCGGTCAGTTCGTTGGCCATGGCCGCGAAACGCTCACGGTAGACGCCCAGCCCGAGCAGATCACGACCGCGGACACCGGCCTCGATGTTCTGCTGCAGCTCTCGGAGGAGCGGATCGGCGGGCGGCGGGGCCGCCCGGATACGCTCGCGTAGCTCTTCGCGCAGGCGCCGGACGGCCTCGAGGTCGATGGGCGGGCGCGGTACCTGATTGTTCGGCATAGTCGTCATTTCGTCGTCGGGACCGTGATGCAGTTGCGCCCGGCCGGATCGGGGTCGGCCAGCAGCAGCTCGGCGATGTCCAGCGGCGGCTCCTCGGGCATGTCGGCGACCGCGGCGATCCCGTTGCTCGCAAAGTACAGCTGACGGAAGAAGTCCAGGATGAACATGATGGCGTCGCAGAGGGCAATGACCGCCGCGACGATCGTGCTGAGACCATCGGTCACCAGGCCCATGAGCGCGGTGAACGCCTCGGCGAGCAGGTCCAGCAGTTCGCCGACGAGATAGTTTAGGTTCTCGTACGCGTAGTAGGCGACCTGAACGTACGTCTTGCACACGCCAGCCAAGTAGGTGTCGTAGAAGCCGGTCTCGGTCGTCATCGCACTGTGCATCTTCTGCAGCCACATCAGGGCGTTGTCGGCCGAATTGCCCTGCCACTGGGAAGCCAGTGCGTCATCGGTGTACGCGATGTTGTCGGCCATGGCGGCGACAGAGAACCCGACGTGCTGCCACGCGACCGAGTAGCGGGCGAAGACAGTCCAGTCGCCGGCGAGCAGATCGAGGGCTTCCTTGATCGGATCCCGTCCGAAGATCTCTCGGATGGCGAAGCGGACCCAGGCGTTGAGGCTGACGAAGTCGTTGATTCTGCCCACCCACTGGGCGACTTCCGCGGCCTGGGGTTCTAGGCTGCCGATGTCGTCGCCGGGCGGTACGGAGATCGCCCGAGTGGGATCGGCTACGTCCTTGAACGATGCGGCGGGCCGGTTGCCGTATTCCCAGTGCGACGGGTCGGTATCGACGGTGGGTAACGCCTGCCCCAAGCGCCGGGCCTGTGCGTCCAGGCCCGCGGCGGTCACTGCTTCGACGTTGCGGTACTGCGCGGCCGAAACCGTGAGATTCACCGCGCCGCTCTGCCAGACTCCATTGACCCACTGCAGGCGGTGATCGGCCCGGGCGATCTGCTCGTCGTGGTCGTAGGCGCACCAGAGGATCAGGCCCTGGCCTCCGAGCTGATCAGCTGTTCTTTTGGCCAGGTACTTCGCGATATACGCCTGCATTTCAGGCACTACCGCCCGGTTCCGCTCCAGGAGCGCGGCTGTCTGGTCCAGAGCCTCCGGTTCGACCTTGAAAGTCACGCAACGTCCCCATATCGTGATCCGGCGGTCGGGCGCCGATCCTGGCATGGTGACTGTCGTTGTCGTCAACCTGCATAATCTGCCGGATGAGTCGCCCCCGTGTTCTGCGGTCCCCTCTCGGCAGGGCCCTCAACCTTTTCGCCGGGACTCTCCTGGTCGTTCTGCCGCTGTTCGGCGTGCTGGTTCTGGTCGCCTCGGGTGAGCCGATTCCGGCCGGGCTGGCTGCGGGGCTCGCGGCACTGCTGCTGATCGGCGTGGTGCTGCTCCGGCTGGCCGTGGTCCGGGTCGTGCTGCACGACGACCATGTGGAGCTGGTCAATCCGTTGCGTCGACTCCGGTTCTATTGGAGTGACGTGGAGGAGATCGATCTCATCTCCGGTGGTGGCTGGATCGTCAGGGTCTGGGCCGGCGGCGTGCCGCGGTGGGCCTGGGGGACGTCACAGTTCGGCCAGTTCGGGGCCGTTCCGTTCGCGAGTGTTCACGACGACCCCGGCAAGGACGCCCCACGGCGAGTGCGTGAGGGGTATCAGGCGCTTCGTGCCGCCTGGAGGAAGCACCGCTGACGGGGGTGTCCATATAGTTATTGTCAAGCAGCGAGAGCGAGCTTTTCTGCCGGTTTGTGCTGGTAAGTCATACCGGACCGAGCGACCGAGCAGTCCCCCTCGGGGACGATCAAAAGCACTGAGCCTCCGGCGCAAGCACATCATCATCGACGCCGGCGGAGGTATCTGGATCAAGGTCGAACGGTCCGTCTACGACGCATACCTGCCAGGAACGGACAACTACGGGGCCGAGCTTCTCGTGGCTCGCGAGGCGGGAAGGCCCGCCCCGCAGATGCCGGAGGTGGAGTCCCTGCCCGCGCGTGCTGCTGCCCGGGCGGACGACGACGGGACAGAGACTCCCGACGGGCCTGATCTTCCTGTCCTGTTCAGGCGCACCTGAGCAACTCGCCGCCTTCCCTGCCGATTATTCAGTTGGTCTTGCCGGCACCGGGCTGGTCGGTGCGCACCCGCCGGTCATGTTCCTCGTCGAAGGAGACGGTGGTCGTGATCGACGACGGCTCCAAGGAGATTGTCGACCTGATGCTCGTGCAACACGACGTAGCGGCGGTGCTCGGACAGTGAGCATCGACCTGATCCAGCTAATCGTCCGCCTCGGCTCGGACAGTCGGGGTGGGCGTCACCACGTCGACGACGTTGCCGTCGCGATCTGCGAGGTCTCGCCGCACATCGACGGTGCCGACATCCTGGACCTGGTTCGCGACACCATCGAGGCAGGTGAGCAGCAGCGACTGTGGGGCGCAGCCCGCACCACGGTGCTGCCGCGCCGACCTTGGACCGGGGCTACGACTCCGGCATGGGCAGCTACTACGCTCAACTGACCCGTAACGGCAGATCCGACGCCGATGGACCCGAGGTGTGGATCACCCCGCCCACCTGGCCGGTCATGGTCAACTCGCTGCTGCTGGCCCACGTCATCGCCCGTGTCACCGAAACCGATTTCGCCATCGTGAAGGCCGCGATGAACGACAGCGTGAACGACAACAGCCACATTCACCACATCTTCGACGGCGTCTACTGATTTCAACTGGCCTGTCCGAACCACCCGACAGGTGGATGCGAAAGCAGTCCCCTCATCGTCCGGGTTCGGCGCGCCGTCCTGTGCGTTTGGCGGCCCGCCTGGCCACGCTGCCGGAGCCGCCGCCTTGGGCGTGGGCCAGGACGCCCGTTGTCGGCGCACCACTGTTTCTTGCGTTCCCATTTGGTGGCGCAGTCCGGCAGGTCGAGCATGCCGACGTGCTCTCGGAAGATGACGCGCCCGTCATCGGCAGCGATGGTGAAATCGGGAAGTACCGTGTGGCCGTCCGCGCCGGTGAACGACTGTTCGTATTGCCAGCGGCCGGGGACGAGTTGGTCGAGCAGCCCCGCGATGATGACCTCGTTCTTGGACGCCATCGGAATCCCGCCGGACCACACGTGCAGCAACGCGCGATCGAAACGGCGGGACTGCCCTTGAACCTGAAGGGTTACCGGATCGGGTGTACGAAACAGGTCGGTCAGCCGCCGTGCGGTTTCCGAACGTAACGGGCCCGCCAGGTCTCGCAGATCGGCGAGGGTACCTTCGTGCAGGATGACCACCTTCGTCTTCTGCCGGGTCAGAGCGGTATACATCAGTTCCAGCGAGACGGCGGCGCGGGCGGGGAGGACGAGGAAGGTGATGCCGAACTCGGAGCCCTACTTCGCAACCGGGGGCCACGGCTGGTGCGTGATTCCCAGCAACGTCGCCGACGACCTCGATCTGCATGCCCGGGGTGTGGTCCTCTACTTGGTGCCGGGTGCGAAATGGCCGGTCACGCGGCCAGGTGTCTCCGCGAGTTGCCGCAGTCGACGGTTGTTGTCGAGAGCCTGCTTGGCGACGCTGGTGCCGAGCTTCTCTCGGTGGGAACCGGCGTACGCGGCAAGGGTGGCGATCATGTCGGGCCATCCGTTGACCACGAAACTGGTGAGCACTCCGAACCCGGCTGCCACGAGTAGATCGATACCGTCGTCGATCAGTCGGGCGTGCGTTCGTACCCCGACATTGCGTGCCGCGTCCACCGCGGTGTCGAGGGCGCGGGTCTCGCTCGTCCGGTGCGGTAGGTCGATCGTCTCGGTCAGGACGCCGACTCGCACCAGGCGGACGTTGTCCGCCCAGAGCCGGATTCGGCGGTCCACATTACGTTCGGTGAAACCGCTGGCCCAGAGAAGTTGGGCCATGAAGCGCTCGGAGTTGGTCAACTCGTACGGCACCGGTGGGTTGTTCGTCTCCGGCAGGTCGGGAAGCATGGGCGCCCGGACGGGGTGGTGCATGACCTGGATGCCAGCGCTGCGGGCGACGAGGTCGTGGTAGCGGCCCCGGAGCAGGATGCACAGCAGGTGTGCCCTGCTGACCAGTGCATACAGGTCACTGTCCGGGCCGAGGACGGCAGCCTCCGTCGAGTGCTGCCAGGCCTGCTCCAACTCCTGGTCGCTGACCTGAAGGACCGCGCAAAGCGGTGCGCGCATCCCGAGGTCGAACAGCCCTCCGACACGGAGTGCGGTTGCCTCCCGGTTCGCGCCGAGCGCCGTGGCCAGCCATTGATCGAAGCCGCTTCCCGGCCCGTACACCTTGTCGGGGTCGGTCATGCAGGAGTCGATGATTCCGCGGAGCCGGGCCGTGTCGTCCAAGGCCCAGCGGCTGATCTCGGCCGCAGTCCGATCCACGGTGCCAGCGGGTAGGTGGGTGCTGTCGACGAGGTTGGTCACCGCTGTCCGGAGTATGTCGTGCGGGCCCTTGGTGCTCGGGCGCCGACTCCCCGGACTGGGCAGGACCCGGAACTGCTGACCGTGGACGATGCCGCAGGTGGCCTGGATTCCGGAGACCGCTGACCAGCGGTAAGCCTCTCGCATCGGGCCGGCGTAGCTGTTCGCGACTTCGGTGAGGCTCGCCCAGTCGATGAAACCCTGTGCCACCCGGCCCTCCGATTGGCTGCGCCCGCCGTCGGCTCCGACGTGCTGTCCGGTAGGTGGTGATCTTCGTCCTCTTGTTTCCACTTTATCCCCGACTCGGCACTGTTGGGTGAAACCATTGCGGCGACGACACCGTGCCCGGCGAACAGGAGGACATCGACATGCCTGAGAGTCACAGCGTCCGTGAGGGCTGCGATCAGGCGGTGAGTGAGATTCAGCAGGTGACCGGCGGCATGGACTGGCAGCCATGGGAGGAGTTGCCCACGTTGCTGCGGAATGCTCGTGCCGTGTTCGTTGTCGGCAATGGCCGGAGCGGGTTCGTGATGAGGATGGCGGCGATGAGGCTGATGCACGTGGGCCTCACCGTGTACGTCGTTGGTGAGACGACCACACCGGCGATCGCCGCCGACGATCTGCTGATCGCCGCGTCCGGTTCGGGATCGACCAACGGCGTTGTGTACGCCGCCCGTCAAGCCGCCGGCAGCGGGGCCGCCGTCGTCGCGGTCACCGCGAACAGCGGCTCGGAACTGGCCAAGCTCGCCAAGGTCGTCCTGGCGGTTCCCGCCCCGGAGAAGACTAACCACGACGAGGCCCGCGGATCTCGTCAGTACGCTGGCACGCTTTTCGAGCAGGTGACGCTGTTCGCCTTCGAGGGAGTCTTCAACACGCTGTGGCAGCAGAGCCATATCGACGCTGCGGCGATGTATCGTCGCCACGCCAACCTGGGCTGACTGGCGGCGCTGAACCGGGTGCGCCGGCTACGCCAGTCGTACCATCACTGACGTGGCCGCCGCGAAGCCTTCGACCGCCTCGCCTAGCCCGCGCGTGGCGATCCGGAGAAACTCCGCGTCGCGGCTCGTCATCGCCAGAAGCACCTGCTGACGTGCCCGCTCCACCTCGGCCAGCGTAACGGTCACCGGCGAGGACAGGGAGCCCGAGGCGAGCCGGCGAGCCGCAGACCGAAAGCGTTCGTCGTCCTCGAGCAGAGGAATCCACGAAGGTTTCCCACCTGGTGGTTGTGCCGAAGCAGCCTGAAGGAGCTGTTCAGAGGAGCGGATCACGTCGACGGCCAGCTGCGTCGTGTGTAGCTGGTCAGCGATCTCTTGCCGTTCCGCCTTGTGGCGACGGACCATGGCGAACACCGCGGCTGCGACCACCCCAGCCAGCACGGACAGCAAACCTGCCTGGTCAGGCACCCGTCGCCTCCCTAGAAGATCAGCCCCGTGCTCCACCCACCGTCAGATTCGGGATCCAGTCGGTCGCTGCGGATCAGCTTTACGGCCACCGGTGATCCCGCCGAGGAATAGGCGAGGAACACCTCACCCATGCCACCCTTGCCGAGCCTCCGGCTGACCGCGTACCGGCCGATGTGCGACGGCAGCTCACTCATGCGACGTTCTGCGCCCTTCCGCCCACCATATGCCCGGATCTACTCCGGTCACAGTGTGCCGAAACGTCACACCGACTGCGAGTAACGGCGCGCTACGTGGCCGAACGGTGACACCATGGTGACCGAATGGCCGAATCTGTCCATCGTCCTTTGTGGCCTGTGGCGACTGAGTGGAGCCTACACATCGTCTGGGTGCTCCCGCTCGAACCGGGCGATCAAGACCGCGAGCGCGTTCACGGCGGATGGCCTGGTGGATTCAGTCCGGACTCGGCCCTTCCACTGCTTCGCTCTGATCGAGAAGCCGGAGGAGCGGCCAGACCGCGACGCCGACGTTTCCGGCGTTGTAAAGGTCCTGCAACGGCTGGGGGAGTTGGGCGACCAAGCTGGCCAGCGGCTCCGGACCGAGGGCGTGTAGGCGACCAACGGCAGCACGCATCCGCACCTGTGCGGCCAGTTGAGCGGCGCCGGCCGCTGAGGCTTGATCGGGCTAGGGCTGGCCCAGGCTGTCGATGCGACTGGCGAAGTCGCGATATGACCACCGGAAAATTCCGTACATGTCGGTATGTCATAAAATCGGCGCGCGCTACGCTCGGTCGAGAAGGTTCTGCTGGACCACGACGGGGACGGAGAGGGTCTTGTAGCCGACCGTGTCGAAGAGGACGGTCATCTTCTCCTCCTCGTAGCCCATCACCATGCCGGTGCCCCAGCCGCCGTGGCGGACGCGGCTGTGGACCGGGAAGGGGCCCTCGGCCTCGGCGGCGTTGACCGCCTCGGCGCTGCCGCTGGCGCAGTTGTCGCAGTGGCCGCACTCGTGGCGGATCTCCTCGCCGAAGTACGCCAGCAGGGTCTCGGTGCGGCACTGACGGGACTCGGCGAAGCCGCGCATCATGTCGGTGCGGGACTTGATCACGGTCTGCTGGCGTTCGAACTCGGCGCAGGCGGCGGTTGCCGCGGCGGCCGGGAGCGGGGCGCCGGCCGGGACGGTCAGCCGGTGCTTCGCGTCGGTGCGGACCGCGCCCGCCTGTTCCAGCAGGGCGAGGTACTGGGCGATCTTGCGGGGGCCGAGACCGGTCTCCTTCTGCAGGGCGGTCTTCGTGGTGGGTCCCCTGTGCAGGGCGCCGGCCAGCTCGCGGAGCTCCGCCTCGTCGGGGCCGCCGCCGTTGAAGAAGCGCTGGATGGCCTCGTCCTCGGAGCGCCAGAGCAGCAGGGCGCGGCCCGGGGCGCCGTCGCGTCCGGCCCGGCCGATCTCCTGGAAGTAGCTGTCCGGGGAGTCGGGGAGGGCGACGTGCGCGACCCAGCGGATGTTCGGCTTGTCGATGCCCATGCCGAAGGCCGAGGTGGCCACCATGATCTCGATCTTGTCGTCGATGAACGCCTCGTGGCGCTCCTCGCGCAGGCCGGCCGCCATCCCGCCGTGGTAGTAGTCGGCGGAGTATCCGGCGGTGCTGAGGCGCTCGGCGAGATCCTCGGCGGCGCGGCGGGTGGCGACGTAGATGATGCCGGGGCGCTCCGCCTCGTCCAGCAGTGCGGTGAGCTTGCGCCAGCGGTAGTCCTCGTCCGGGCAGTAGGCCACCTCGAGGAAGAGGTTGGCGCGGTCCAGCCCGGACACGTGGATCTCCGGCTTGGCGAGCCGCAGCCGGGCGATGATGTCCTCGCGGACCGGGGGTGACGCGGTCGCGGTGAGCGCCAGGATCGGCGGGCGGCCGATCGCCTTGATCATGTCGCCGAGGGCGAGGTAGTCGGGGCGGAAGTCGTGTCCCCAGGCCGAGATGCAGTGCGCCTCGTCGACCGCGACCAGGCCCGGTTTGAGGGCGCGCACCTCGGCCTGCCGTTCCGGGTCGCTGAGCTGCTCGGGCGTGATGAAGAGGAACTCGGCCCGGCCCTCGCGGATGGCCTGGATCGCCTCGCGCTGCTCCTTCGGCGTCTCCGCGGAGCTGACCCGGACCGCGCGGGTCAACGGATCGTTCCGTTCGTTGAGCGCGGCGATCTGGTCCTGCTGGAGGGCGAGCAGCGGGGAGATCACCACGGTCGGGCCGGGCAGCAGCACCGCCGGGATCTGGTAGATCGCCGACTTGCCGGCGCCGGTGGGCAGCACGACGAGGGCGTCCTTGCGGCGCAGTACGGCGCGCATCGGCTTGAACTGGCCGGGCCGCAGCGAGGGCCACCCGAAGTGGGTACGGGCGACCTTGCGCAGGCGAGGGCCGTAGATAGGGAGCTTCATCGACGTCCAGATCACTCGGGGGAGTCCGTGAGGTTGCCGCCAGGTACCCCTATTTGCCGCCGAACATGCGGCGAATCGCCCAGAGCAGGAACAGCACCGCGAGGGCGACGCCCAGAAGACGGACGGCATGCACCTCGGACCAGTCGACGGTGGCTTCCGCGAGGGGGGCAAGGGTTTCCGTGAGGGGGGCGGGGGCTTCCGTGAGGGGGGCGAGGGCTTCCGTGAGGGGGGTGGGGGGCACGCGCCGATCGTACCGACTCGATGCGCATAGCTAATAGAAAGGTTTGTTGACTAAACCCGCGACCGGGTGTGACCATAGGTCCCCGGGGCGCTACGAGAACGTTCACACAACGGGGGACTGATGTCTGATCAGGGCGAATTGCCGATGCTGGCCGCTGCCGTTCTCCAGCCCGGCTTCACCGGAACCTCGGCGCCTGACTGGGTACGCCGCTGGCTCGGCGCCGGCCTCGGTGGGGTCGCTCTCTTCGCCCGGAACATCGAGTCGCCCGCCCAGGTGGCGGCGCTCACCGCGCGGCTGCGGGCCGAGCAGCCGGACGTGATCGTGGCGATCGACGAGGAGGCCGGCGACGTCACCCGCCTCGAGTGCCGGCTGGGCAGCTCGCGCCCCGGCAACCTGGCGCTCGGCGCGATCGACGACCCGGAGCTGACCGAGGCGGTCGCCCGGGACCTGGGCCGGGAGCTCGCCGGCGCGGGCATCACCCTCGACTACGCACCCGACGCGGACGTCAACAACAACCCCGACAACCCCGTCATCGGCGTACGCGCATTCGGCGCCGAACCCCATCTGGTCGCCCGGCACACCGCGGCGTTCGTCCGGGGACTGCAGGAGTCCGGGGTGGCCGGGTGCGCCAAGCACTTCCCGGGGCACGGCGACACCAGCGTGGACTCGCATCACGACGTGCCGCTGATCGACCGCAGCGCCGCCGAGCTGGCCGCCCGCGAGCTGATCCCTTTCGGCGCCGCGATCGCCGCCGGGGTGAAGGCGGTGATGACCGGGCACCTGATGGTCCCGGCGCTCGACCCCGAACTGCCGGCCACGCTGAGCCCGCGGATCCTGACCGGGCTGCTCCGCGAGGAGTTCGGCTTCGGCGGGCTGATCGTCACCGACGCCATCGAGATGCAGGGCGTCCGGCGGCGCTTCGGGCTGGCCGGTGCCGCGGTCCGGGCGCTGGCGGCGGGGGTGGACGCGATCTGTGTGGGCGGGGAGCACGCGGACGAGCAGACCGCGATCCGGCTCCGGGACGCGATCGTGGCGGCGGTCCGCTCCGGGGAGTTGCCCGAAGGGCGGCTGCGTGACGCCGCGGCCCGGGTCCGCGAGCTCGGCGCCTGGACCACGCGTACCCGGGAGATGCGGAAGGGGATCGCCCCGGGTGAGGCCGTCGGTTTCGCGGCCGCCCGGCGTGCGGTGCGGGTGACCGTGGCGGACGGGGGACGCGGACTGCCGGTCAGCGGTGTGCCGCACGTGGTGGAGTTCGCGCCGGCCCGGAACATCGCGATCGGCAGCGAGACGCCGTGGGGGATCGGCGCGCCGCTGGCCGACCTGTTGCCGGGCACCACGTCGGTCCGGGTGACCGAGAACGATCTCGCCGGAGCGGACCCGCGCGGGCTGCTGCCGGTGGGGCGCCCGATCGTGCTGGTGGTCCGGGACGCGCACCGGCACCGCTGGATCGCCGGGGCCCTGGAGCGGATGCTGGCCGTCCGGCCGGACGCGATCGTGGTGGAGATGGGCATCCCGATGACGGTCGTGGGTGGCGTGCACATCGCGACATTCGGCGCGACCCGGGCGTGCGGGCTGGCGGCGGCGGAGCTGATCGCGGGGGCCGTCGTCCCGGTCGCCGCCTGACGGGTTGCCCCGGCCACGTACCGTAGACATGTGTTGATCTCCAAGCGCCTCGCCGCCGTGCTCGCCACCGCCGTCCTCGGCGCCACCCTCCTGACCGGCTGCGGTGACGACGTGAGCTGCGGCGTCGACCAGTGCACGGTGACCATCCAGCGGGAGACGAACGCCAGCGTGAGCGTGCTCGGGGTGGACGCCGAGTTCGTCAAGGCGGACGACAGCACGGTCACCGTGGAGATCGCCGGCGAACAGGTCACGCTCACCAAGGGCGAGCAGGCGACCGAGGTGGCCGGTCTCGAGGTGTCGCTCGCGAGCGTGACCCAGGACGCGATCCAGCTCCAGGTGTCCCGGCAGTAGCCGACGTTTGACGGACGTCGCTCCCGGTCACATTGGGGGCATGTCCTCCACGACCTCCCACGTCAAGTACCACGCGTCGCGGGCCGCCGACAGCAAGCCGCTGGAGCTGCTGGCCCGCGCCGGCTTCATCGGCTACGGCGTCATCCACCTGCTCTTCGCCTGGATCGCGCTGCAGGTCGCCTTCGGCGGGTCCGGCAAGGAGAGCGACCAGTCCGGCGCGCTCCAGGAGATGGCCGCGCACTCGTACGGCGAGGTCCTGCTCGTGGCGATCGCGGTCGGCCTCTTCGCGATGGCCCTCTGGCAGGCCTTCGAGGCGGCGATCGGGGAGAGCGGCGACCAGGACCGGACGGCGATCGCCGAACGGGTGGTCTCCGGCGTCCGGGCGGTGCTCTACGGATACCTCGGATTCATGGCGATCAAGGTGGTCCAGGGCGCCAAGGCCTCGATGGGGGACAACTCGGAAAGCAAGTCCGCCGGGCTGATGGACGCGACCGGTGGCCGCTGGCTGGTCGGGCTGGCCGGCCTGGTGGTGCTCGGCGTCGGGATCGGCATGGCGGTCTACGGCCTCCGGAAGAAGTTCACCCGCCACCTGACCGGCGCGCCGCAGACGGTGATCCGGCTCGGTCAGGCGGGATACAGCGCCAAGGGCCTCGCGTACGCGATCTCCGGGGTGCTCTTCGTCAGCGCCGCCGTCACCTACGACCCGGACAAGGCCCGTGGCCTGGACGCCGCCCTGAAGACCCTCGCCGGTCACCCGTGGGGCGTCTGGGTGCTGGCCCTGATCGCGATCGGTATCGCCGCGTTCGGTGTGTACTGCCTCGCACAATCGCGTTATCGCAAGATCTGACGATTGTCCCTCCCCTCCACGGGGCATGGTGAGGCGCTGAGACCGCACCCGATCGTGGAGGGGAATTCTTCGTGTCCAGCACTCTGACCGCCGTACTCGCGGTCGCCGTGGCCGTCGCCGTGGCCGTCGTGCTCGTCGAGGCGTCGCACAAGGTGATGATCCGGGTCGGTCGCCGGTCCGCGCTCGCCGCCGACCTCGGCAAGACCATGCACCGGCCGTTCCTGGCCACCGTCACCCTGATCACCGCGCAGCAGACGATCCGGGTCTACGCCGGGGAGTTCCCCGGCCGGGCCGGTGCCCTGCACGCGCTGGTGCTCCTCTGCATCGGCGCGTTCGCCTGGCTGGTCGGCGCGCTGCTACTGGTGCTGGAGGACATGGCACTGGCCCGGTGGCGCACCGACGTGCCGGACAACCTGCGCCGCCGCCGGATCAAGACCCAGGTGGTGATGCTGCGGCGGGTCACCGTCGCGAGCATCGTGGTGCTCACCGCCGGTGTCATGCTGATGACCTTCCCGGGCATCCGGGCGCTCGGCGCCAGCGTGCTGGCCTCGGCCGGCCTGGTCTCGGTGATCGCGGCGCTGGCCGCGCAGAGCACGCTCGGCAACGTCTTCGCCGGGCTGCAGCTCGCGTTCAGCGACGCGATCCGGGTCGACGACGTGGTCGTGGTCGAGCAGGAGTGGGGCCGGATCGAGGAGATCACCCTGACCTACGTGGCCGTGCAGATCTGGGACGACCGGCGGCTGATCATGCCGACCTCGTACTTCACCACCAAGCCGTTCCAGAACTGGACCAAGAGCACCTCGGCGGTGCTCGGCACGGCCGAGGTGGACGTGGACTGGTCCACACCGATCGAGCCGCTCCGCGCCGAGTTGCGCCGGGTCTGCGAGGCCTCGGACCTCTGGGACCAGCGGGTCTGCGTGCTGCAGGTGACCGACGCGGTCGGCGGGATGGTCCGGCTGCGCGCCCTGGTCAGCGCCGCCGACGCGCCCGCGCTCTGGGATCTGCGCTGCCTGGTCCGGGAGGCGCTGGTCGGCTTCATGTGGGAGCACCAGCGCGGCACGCTGCCCCGGACCCGCGCCGAGATGGGGCACGCGCCGTCTGCCCCGGCCCGCCGGACGATCTTCGGCGGCGACTCGGAGGACGCCCGGGTGTTCAGCGGCGGCGACGACGGCGAGGCGCGCGGCCAGGCGTTCGGCGGGCCGGGTGAACCCGCTCTCACGACACGCTGAGGATTGACTCGGGGCTGATCAGGGCATACACCCGACACCAGGGAAAGGGGGGACACGATGGCCGATGTCCTGAACGGCACATCCACGCGACCACTGTCGGAACAGTCCACCGCCGAGCTGGTGCAGCGCGCGAGCGAGCAGCTCACCAAGCTGGTGCGGGACGAGTTGACCCTGGCCAAGGCGGAGCTCGCGGAGAAGGGTAAGCACGCCGGGATCGGCGCCGGCCTCTTCGGTGGCGCGGGCGTGCTGGCCGGCTACGGGGTCGGCGCGGTCATCGCCACCGCGGTCATCGCGCTGAACCTGGTGTGGCCGCTCTGGCTCGCCGCCCTGGTGGTCACCGTGGCGATCTTCCTGGTCGCCGGGGTGCTCGCGCTGCTCGGCAAGCGCCAGATCAGCCGCGCGGTCCCGCCCGAGCCCCGGGCCGCGATCACCGGCCTGAAAGCCGATGTCGACGAGGTCAAGCACGCGGTCAAGGAGCGTAGCCGGGCATGACGGACACGAACGGATCGAAGGCGAAGCCCGACCTGGTGGCGCTGCGGGCCGAGATCCAGCGGACGCGAGCCGATCTGGGGGAGACGGTGCAGGCCCTGGCGGCCCGCGCCGACGTCAAGGCACGAGCCCGTGAACAGGTGGAGCACGCCCGGCAGCGGGTGCTCACCCGGGCTGCCGCGGTCACCGGCCGGATCACCCCGAATCACCCTTCCCCGGTACGCGGTACCGCCACCCGGGCCCTGCCGGGTGCGGCGCCCGTCGTGCTGCTGGCGGTCGGGCTGGCCGCCGTCGCCGGAGTGATCCTGATCGTCCGAGGGCGGCGCTGATGGCCGGAAGAATGGGAAGGATCGCCCTGAAACCGGTCAACATCGCGCTCGGTGTCGCCGCCGGTGCGGTCGCCGGTGCCCTCTTCAAGCAGGTGTGGAAGGTGGCGTCCGGGGACGTCGACGCACCGGACGCCGGCGACGAGGAGCGTGGCTGGGGGGAGGTCCTCGCGGCCGCCGCGCTGCAGGGCGCGATCTTCGCCGTGGTGAAGGCCGCCGTCCATCGTGGCAGCGCAGTGAGCACGCGGCGGCTGACGGGCCATTGGCCGGGCTAGTACCGGGACGAGAACTCTTCTAGATCAACTACTGTATAGACAGGAGTCTTGACGGCCCCCCACTTCGGTAACCACGAAGTGGGGGGCCTTTTCCATATCTGCCACGCTTTATTGGATTCCTTCGAGGGGCAGCTTTGCGGCCCGTTTTTCGGGTACAGTGTGGCCAGTTTTTGCGTACGTGGTTCGCTGCTTCCGCCCGACGGCGGGACACCGGCCCCATCCCGGGTGGGCCGTCAGGTGTTCCGCAGCCGAGTGGATGGGACGTCCTCTGAAAGGGCCGCCTCGCGGTGCCGCTGCTCGAAAACGGTCATCGGTCCCGCGCTCCGCTGCCGCGGTCCGGCGGGCCGGCATTTTCAGAAGGAGAGTTCAGCATGGCGCAAGGAACCGTGAAGTGGTTCAACGCAGACAAGGGCTTCGGCTTCATCACCGTCGACGGCGGGGGTGCTGACGTGTTCGTCCACTTCTCGGCCATCCAGACGAGCGGCTACCGCACTCTGGAGGAGAACCAGCGGGTCGAATTCGAGATCGCCCAGGGTCAGAAGGGCCCGCAGGCGGAGCAGGTTCGCCCGCTCTGAGACCAATCCGCCGGTCACGAGGCCGGCATGACGCCGGCCGCCTGGCGGAGGCCGGCCCGACCGTGGCCCCGCAACCTCACCTCGAGGGTGCGGGGCCTCTTCGTGCAGCCGCTTCCCGTTCCCGGGAAGCGGCTGGTCAGACGACCGTTTTGGCGGCGGAGCGCCGGCGCATGCCGACCACCACGAGCACCAGTCCCACACCGGCGAGACCACCGCCGGCCCCGGCCCAGACGACCTGGTCGCTCATCAGGCTGTCCTTCAGGAAGCCGAGGCCTTGGAGGGTCCACACCGCACCCAGCACGATGAGGAACAGTCCGACAGACATCGTGAGCCAGCCTCGCAACCGTGGCCGGTCGGCTGACTCCGTTTCATTGTTCACCATTTGTCGTGCACCCGGGGGCGAATCAGCTCATCGTAGACCGCGGCGATCTTTTCCTGTGTTTCCCGGGAAAGCGGGGGCAGATCGGCGGCGTGCGCGTTCGCGCGTGCCTGCTCGGGATTTCGAGCACCGGGGATCACGACGGTGACGGCCGGCTGATCGATGATCCAGCGCAGTGCGAATTGCGCCATCGTGACGTCGGCCGGTACGAGCGGACGGAGCCGGTTCACGGCTTCCAGACCGGTTTCGTACTCCACTCCGGAAAAAGTCTCACCGACGTCGAACGACTCGCCGTGCCGGTTGTAGTTCCGGTGATCGTCCGCGGCGAAGGCGGTGTCCGCGGTGTACCGCCCGGAGAGCAGGCCGCTGGCGAGCGGGACCCGGGCGATGATGCCCACCCCGGCCTCGGCGGCGGCGGGCAGCACCCGCTCCAGGGGCTTGTGGCGGAACGCGTTCAGGATGATCTGGACGCTGGCGACGCCGGGGCGGGCGATCGCGGCGAGCGCCTCGTCGACCTTCTCCACGCTCACGCCGTACGCCGCGATCCGCTTCTCCTGGACCAGGGTGTCCAGCGCGTCGTAGACCGCGTCGCTGCTGAACACCGGGGTCGGCGGGCAGTGCAGCTGGACCAGGTCGAGGGTGTCCACGCCGAGGTTGGCGCGGGAACGGTCGGTCCACGCCCGGAAGTTGTCGAGGTGGTAGTTCTCCGGCGTCTGGGGGAGACGGCGGCCCATCTTGGTGGCGACGGTCAGGCCGGGCCGGTCCTTCACGAACGAGCCGACGATCTGCTCGCTGCGGCCGTCGCCGTAGACGTCGGCGGTGTCGATGAAGGTGACGCCCGCGTCCACCGCCGCCTGCAGGGTGGCGTGCGCGTCGGCCTCGGTCACCTGACCCCAGTCGGCACCGAGCTGCCAGGCGCCCAGGCCGACCACCGAGGCGGTCCGTCCCATCCGGCGAAAACTTCGATTTTCCACGCTGTGACCCTACCGCCTGGCTGTTAGGGTCAAACAAAACGTACGTACGGTTTTATGGTTCTCAGGAGGCGTCATGTGGGATCCCGCCGTCTACCGCCGCTACGGCACCGAGCGGTCGCGCCCCTTCTTCGACCTGGTCGGCCGGATCACCACGGAGACGCCGCGCGCCGTGGTCGACCTGGGCTGCGGGCCCGGTGAGCTGACCCGGACCCTGGCCGGGCGCTGGCCCGGCGCACGGATCACCGGGATCGACTCGTCGCCCGAGATGATCGAGAAGGCGTCGGCGGAGCCCGGCCCGGTCGCGTTCCGGCTCGGCGACGTCAACGACTGGCGGCCGGAGCCGGAGACCGACGTGGTGGTCACCAACGCGGTGCTCCAGTGGGTGCCGGACCACCCCGCGCTGCTGGTCCGCTGGATCTCCTCGCTCCCGGCCGGGGCCACGCTCGCGATGCAGGTGCCGGGCAACTTCCGCAACCCGGGACACCGCGCGGTCTGGGACCTGGCCGAGGGCCCGCTGCGCGAGGAGCTCCGCGAGGACCCGGTCGACGACGCGGCGGGCTACGCCGACCTGCTGCTCGGTGCCGGGGCCACGGTGGACGCCTGGGAGACCGAGTACGTCCACCTGCTGCCGGTGGAGGGCCCGGACCACCCGGTGCTGCGCTGGATGGAGGGTACGGCGCTGCGCCCGGTCCGTGCGGCGCTGGGCGACGAGGAGTGGACCGCGTTCCGTGCCGAGCTCGCGGTCCGGCTCACCGATGCCTATCCGGAGCGACACGGTCTCGTGGCGTTCCCGTTCCGCCGTATCTTCGTGGTGGCTTCTGTCTAGCGTCGTATAGGGGAGATCGTGTCTGATCTGACGTCGTTCATCGCCGGCCTGCCCAAGGCCGAACTGCACGTGCACCACGTGGGCTCGGCCTCACCGCGGATCGTGGCCGAGCTGGCCGCCCGGCACGAGGGCAGCTCGCCGGTGCCGGCCGATCCGTCGCTGCTCGCCGAGTACTTCGCGTTCCGCGACTTCGCGCACTTCATCGAGGTCTACCTGAGCGTGGTGGACCTGATCCGGGACGCCGCCGACGTGCGCCTGCTGACCTACGAGATCGGCCGGGAACTGGCCCGCCAGCAGGTCCGGTACGCCGAGCTGACCATCACGCCGTACTCCAGTGTCAAGCGGGGCATCCCGGCGGTGGCGTTCTGCGAGGCGATCGAGGACGCCCGGGTGGGCGCCGCCCGGGACTTCGGGGTGGACCTGCGCTGGTGCTTCGACATCCCGGGGGAGGCGGGACTGCCCGCGGCCGAGGAGACGCTGCGGATCGCGCTGGAGGAGCGGCCCGAGGGCCTGATCAGTTTCGGACTGGGCGGGCCGGAGATCGGGGTGCCGCGGCCGCAGTTCAAGCCGTACTTCGACAAGGCCCGGGCGGCCGGGCTGCGCAGCGTGCCGCATGCCGGGGAGACCACCGGGCCGGAGACGATCTGGGACGCGATCCGGGAACTCGGCGCCGAGCGGATCGGGCACGGCATCGCGGCGGCCCAGGACGAGCGGCTGATGGCGTACCTGGCCGAGCATGCGATCCCGCTGGAGGTGTGCCCCACCTCGAACCTGCGGACGCGCGCGGTCGCCGACCTGGCCGAGCATCCGCTCGCCCGGCTGGTGGCGGCCGGGGTGCCGGTCAGCGTCAACTCCGACGACCCGCCGATGTTCGGCACCACCCTGGAGCGGGAGTACGCGGTCGCCGCCGAGCTGCTGGATCTGGACGCGGGCGGGGTCGCCGACCTGGCGCGCGCGGCCGTCCGGCACAGCTTCATGCCGGAGGACGGGAAGGCCGCGCTGATCGCCGAGATCGACGCCTACTCGACGTCTCACAGGTAGGGCGTCACATGTAGAGCGGCTCCTGCAGGAACGCCAGGATGACCAGCGTTCCCACGGTCAGGATCGCCGCCCAGCGCACCAGTCGCGCCCGGTTGAACCGGGCCGGATCCTCGTCCGGCTCGGTCTCCGGCCGCCTCAGCAGATCAGGCATCGTCGTACCTCCTCCCGTCGTCTCGTCGTCGTTCGGCTCGGCGTCTCAGCTCGGGACCGCCGTCCAGCTCTGGTGGCGCTGCCCGGTGTCGGCCTGGAGCACCAGCACCCGGTGCGTGCCGAAGCGCTGCGCGCCGACCCCGACCACCAGGTCGCCGGCGACGGTGCGCAGCGTGAAGCCGTACGCCGAGGCCTGAAGCGTCCAGCGGGCGGCCGTGTCGGTCGTGCAGTCGCCCTGCACCAGCGGCGTGCCGGCCTGGAGGGTGCCGCCGAGCGGCAGCACGCACTTGTTGCTCGCCTTGGAGACCAGCTGGTACGTGTCGTTCTCCGCCGGTACCAGCTGCCACTGCTGCTGCGTCCCGCCGTCCGCGCTGCCCAGCGTGATCGGCGCGCCGTTCGCGGTGTTCGCCGCGTAGAGGTCGGCCGCGTCGCCGGCGAGCGAGTTGGTCAGCACGAAGTACGAGTTCTGCACCGGCCGGGCCACCGGAGAGGTGGTCGCCGTGCCGGTCGCGTCGTACCCGAACTGTTTGCTGGTCACCCGTACCTGGTACGTGGCGTCCGGCTTCAGGCCGATCAGGCGGGCCCGGGTGGCGAGCGTGGTGGCGACCGGCTGGCCGTCCACCCAGACCTGGTACTTCGCGTCCTTGGCCGCCGCGCTCCAGGTGAGCCGGACCGACATGCTGGTCGCGTCGCGGATCTCCAGCACCGCCTGCACGCCGTCGCCCGAGGACGACCCGGTCTCCGGGGCGCCGCTGTCCTGGTCGCCCGAGCCGTTCGCCCCGGCCTCGTACGCGGCCGGCACCGTGGTCGTCGGCAGCCCCGACGGGTCGGCGGCGGTGGCGCCGGGGTCGGCCTGTGCGGGCTCGCTGGTGGCCGGCGTGGTGGCGGGCACGGTGGGCTCGGTGCTCGCGGCGGCGGCGTCGCTCGGCACCGAGCCGGTGTCGGTGGACGGGCTCGCGTCCGGGGCGGCGGTGGCGCTCGCGTCCGGCTGCACCGCGCCCGGCGCGTCCGGGATGTCGTCGCCGCCGTCGCTGCGCAGCAGGAAGTCGCTGAGCGCCACGTTCCAGTGGGTGTCCAGGTAGCTGCCCGGCGCCGGGTTGGTGTTGAAGTAGTCGTCGTGCCCGCAGTCCAGCCGGATCTCGTGGTTCTTCGGGCAGCTCTGCTTGACCGTCTTCCCCGAACGGTCCTCGCCGCAGAGGATGTCGTAGTCGTCGAGGCAGCCGCCCGCGCCGCTGGCGTGCGGGGCGCCGGTGAGCACCGCGCCGAGCGAGTGGGTCAGCTCGTGCGCCGCCATCACCGAGCTCCAGCAGCCGGAGTCGACCCGGGAGTACGACGGGCCGCCGTTGTTCCGGTTGGTCCGGCCCGGGCGGTTGTCGTCCACGTAGGTGCTGATCCCGCAGTACACGTTGCTGTCGGCGAACATCAGGTACTTGCGGTCGGTCCGGTTGTAGCCGAGGGTCCGCAGCGCGTCCACGGTCGCGGCGAACGAGTCCAGCGAGCCGGCCGGCAGCTGCACCTCGACCACGTCCACCCGGCACTCCGGGGTGGTCACGTACGCGACGTGCCGGGAGCCGCCGGTCTCGCCCGCGCTCGCGTCGTAGATCGCGTCCACGCCCGCGGCCCAGGTCCGGAACGAGTTGAGGAACTCGCCGTACCGGCTGGCGTCGCCGGCGGTGTGCAGGTAGAGCATCTGTACCCGCTTGCCGCTGCGGCCGTCGCCGTCGCAGGCCACCCCGTCGTTGCCCATGATGAAGTCGGCCTGGCCGGGCGCGGCGTCCGGGACCAGGGCCGGTGCGTCCGCGGTGAGCGCGCTGCCGCCGAGGTCACGGGCGATCTCCGCGTCGGCGGGCACGGTGGCTGCCTCCTCGGCGACCGTGGTGGGCAGGTCGGAGGCGGCGGTCACCGCGGCCATGTCGCGGCGGACCGAGAGCCCGGTGGGCGCCGGGTCCGGCCCGTGCGTGCAGGTCTCGTCGTAGAGCAGGTACGACCCGGCGCAGAGCGCGTTGGACGCGGCCGGCTTCAGTCCCTCGTAGACCAGGCCCTGGTCCGGCAGGTCGGCCGGGAGGGCGGTGAGGGTGTAGTCGGACGAGTCGTCCTGGGACGCCGCGATGACGCTGGGGCCGACCACGCTGCCGACGCCGAGGAGGCCGACACCGAGCACCACGGGAAGCATCCGGAAGCTCACTCTGCGTGATCTCCGCCGTCCCCGCTCGGCCCCGGCGCGGCGCCGCCCGGTGGGCGGTGTGCCGCTGGGCTCCGGGCTGCGGTGCGCGGGCACAGCGTCTCCTCGTCCTGCAGGGGCGCGGTGAGAGGGGGCCATGGGGTGCCCGCCTCCCACCGCGTCGGGGCCTCGCCGGTCGCGGCGTTGGGGACGCGCGATGCGCGAACCGGGAAGCCGGATGGGATCAGAGGGAAGATTGCCAGCCCGGGCGATCCAAAGGAACGCTCTTAAAGTAGTTCTAAGCAACTCTTGTTCCGTTGGGGGGAAGCGGCGGTCAAGGGCTTGCCTATTCGTTCGGGAACGTCACGGAGCGTCATTCCCCGTCTGGTCGTTCACGGAGGCGACGGCGCGTCTCGCGTTCCCGCGTCGGGCGGCCCCGTCCGACCAGACCGAAGCGGCTGGGAGTCTTCGGAGTGGCCTCGGCGTCGGCGATCAGCATCACCACGCTCGCGCCACCCATCGCGGCCCGGTCGAGGCTGACCGACCCGCCGGTGGATTGTGTCATCCTCCGGGCGATATCCAAACCGAGGCCGGTCGATCCCTGCTGACTCTGCCCGCGCCGCAGCGCGTTCTCCGGATCGGGGATGCCCGGCCCGGCGTCGTCCACCCGCAGCGCGACCCAGCCGTCCCGCCGGGAGAGCGCCACCTCGAACGCGGTGCCCTGCGGGGTGTACCGGAACACGTTGCCCAGCACCGCGTCGAGCACCGCCGCCAGTTCGGCCCGGGCCACCGGCACCGGGATCCGCACGTGGGCGCCGAGCACGCGGTACTGCCGCTCCTGGTCGCTGGCGAGCGCCGACCAGAACGTCATCCGCTCCCGGACCACCTCGCTGGCGTCGCAGAGACCCTCCTCGGCGGTCGCGGCCACCTGCGCGGCGACCGCCTGCCGGGTGGTGTTGATCAGCTGGTTGACCTCGTCGTCCAGCGAGGCGATCGCCTGCCGGATGCGGCGGATCCCGCGGCGGCGGTCCACCTCCTCGGCGGAGAGGTCGAGGATCTGGGTGTCGTCCGGGTCGAGGGCCTCGGCGTCCAGGCGCAGCGCGGTCAGCGGGGTGCGCAGCCGGTGCGACAGGTCCGCGACCAGTTCCCGCTCGTCGGTGCGCGAGGTGACCAGCCGGTCGGCCATCCGGTTGAACGCGTACCCGGCCTCGGCCAGCTCGCGCGGGCCGGACGGGGTGATCCGTACGCCGAGGTCGCCGCCGCCGACCGCGAGCGCCGCGTCGACCAGGTTGCGGGCGGACGCCACCGAGCTGCGGGCCAGCCGGTCGACCACGATCACCGAGCCGCCGATCAGCACCACGGCGAGGCCGAGCAGCAGCCACCAGTCCCGGGCGGTGTTCTCGCCCAGCGCGGCGTTCGGCACGAACGCCTCGACCACCGAGGTCTTGCCGTCCACCACCACCGGCTGCAGGCGGACCACGCCGCCGGCGACGTTCTCGACGCTGGCCCCGGTGCGGGTCGCCGCGCTGTCGATCTGCGCGGCGCTGGCCCGGCCGCCCTCGGTGGGCGCCAGGCCCGGGGTGTGCACCACCGGGTCGCCGGCCGCCGCGATCGCGGCGGCCACACCCTTGTCGTTCGCGCCGGAGAGGATCGCGCCGGCGACCGTGGCGGTCTCCTGCGCGGCCTCGGCGAGCGCCTCGTCCCGGTGGTCGGAGCGCAGGCCCCAGCCCAGCGGCACCAGGAAGACCAGGGCGGCGATGGCGGTGGTGGCGGCGGTGGTGTACGCCAGCCGCAACCTCAGTCCGGCGCCACCAACCGGAATCCGACCCCCCGCACGGTGCGCAGGTAGCGGGGCTTCGCCGCGGACTCGCCCAGTTTCCGGCGGAGCCAGTACAAATGCACGTCGATGGTCTGGTCCTCGCCGACCGACGGCTGTCGCCATACCTCCTCCAACAGCTCACGACGGGAAACCACCCGGCCCGGGCGGGCGGCGAGGTACGCCAGAAGATCGAATTCCTTGCGGGTCAGCGCCAGCGGCTGCTCGGCCAGGGTGGCACTGCGCTCGCCGACGTCCACCCGGAGCTCGCCGACCTCGTGCACGGCGGGCTGCGCGGTGCGGCTGGCCCGGCCCACCCGGCGCAGCACGGTGGCTATTCGCGCGTCCAGGTGCGCGCCGGTGAACGGCTTGACCATGTAGTCGTCGGCGCCGGCCCGCAGCAGGCGGACGACGGTCTGCTCGTCGTCCCGGGCGGTGGCGATGATGATCGGCACGTCGGTGATGCCGCGCAGCATGCGCAGCGCGTCCGAGCCGTCCAGGTCGGGCAGGCCGAGATCGAGCACGACGAGGTCGGGTGTCTCGGCGGCGACCCGCCGGAGTGCCTCCAGCGCGGTGCCGACGGCGTGCACGGCGTGCCCGCGGTCGGCGAGGGAACGGAGCATGGCGCCACGCACGACATGGTCGTCCTCGACGAGCAGTACGGTGGCCATGCGATGACCGTACCGACTCCGGCGGGCAATGCCTAAAGCGTCATCCAGTGAGATGCCTTGATGACACTCAGTGATGAAATGCGATCCGAACCGCCGATGCCGCCGCCCCTCGCCCGGGTTATGTCGCGTGCCGTGCGCGCATGGTGAAAAAGGCCGGCGGATAGCATCGGGGACGGCCCGGAAAGCCGAGGCTGAAGCTGTCTGAATGGAGAAGACCGTGTCTGCACCCCGTACACCCGCCGTGGCCGACCCACTAGTCGTCCCGGCCGGGACTACGGCGGCCGACGCGGTGGCCGCCGCCGGGCTCCCGGCGCACGGGCCGAAGGCGATCGTCGTGGTCCGTGACGCGGACGGGCGGCTGCGCGACCTGACCTGGGCGCCGGCCGCCGACGCCGTGGTCACCCCGGTCGCGATCGACGAGCCGGACGGTCTCGACGTGCTGCGCCACTCGACCGCGCACGTGCTCGCCCAGGCCGTGCAGGACGTCTTCCCGGAGGCGAAGCTCGGCATCGGCCCGCCGATCCGGGACGGCTTCTACTACGACTTCGACGTGGAGAAGCCGTTCCAGCCGGAGGACCTCGGCCGGCTCGAGAAGCGCATGCAGGAGATCGTCAAGGCTGGCCAGACCTTCCGCCGCCGGGAGTACGCGTCGCTCGACGAGGCCAAGGCCGAGCTCAAGGCGGAGCCGTTCAAGCTCGAACTGGTCGACATCAAGGGTGACGTGGACGAGGAGGCCGCGGCGGTCGGCGCCGGCGAGCTGACCCACTACGACAACCTGAACAAGGACGGCGAGCGGGTCTGGGGCGACCTCTGCCGCGGTCCGCACCTGCCGTCGACCCGCCTCATCCCGGCCTTCAAGCTGATGCGCTCGGCGGCCGCCTACTGGCGTGGCTCCGAGAAGAATCCTCAGCTCCAGCGGGTGTACGGGACGGCGTGGCCCTCCCGGGACGAGCTCAAGGCGTACCTGAACCGTCTCGCCGAAGCGGAACGCCGCGACCACCGCAAGCTCGGCACCGAGCTGGACCTCTTCTCCTTCCCGGACGAGATCGGCTCCGGTCTCGTGGTCTTCCACCCGAAGGGTGGGGTGATCAAGCGCGAGATGGAGGACTACGTCCGCGCCCGGCACATCGAGGAGGGCTTCCAGTACGTCGGCACCCCGCACATCAGCAAGGAGGGGCTGTTCCACACCTCGGGACACCTGCCCTACTACGCGGACACCATGTTCCCGCCGAGCGAGCTCGAGGGTGCCAAGTACTACCTCAAGGCGATGAACTGCCCGATGCACAACCTGATCTTCAGGTCGCGCGGGCGGTCCTACCGTGAGCTGCCGCTGCGCCTGTTCGAGTTCGGCTCGGTCTACCGGTACGAGAAGTCCGGCGTGGTGCACGGCCTGACCCGGGTGCGCGGCCTGACCCAGGACGACTCGCACTCCTACGTCACCGCCGAGCAGGCCCCCGGCGAGATCAAGCACCTGCTGAACTTCGTCCGCTCGCTGCTCGACGACTTCGGCCTGGACGACTACTACCTCGAGCTGTCCACCCGGGACCCGAAGAGCGACAAGTTCATCGGCTCGGACGAGCAGTGGGAGAAGGCCACCAAGGTCCTGGAGGACGTGGCCCAGGAATCCGGCCTCGAGCTGGTCCTCGACCCGGGCGGCGCGGCGTTCTACGGCCCGAAGATCAGCGTGCAGGCCAAGGACGCGATCGGCCGGACCTGGCAGATGTCGACCATCCAGTACGACTTCAACCAGCCCGCCCGGTTCGGGCTGGAGTACCAGGCCGCGGACGGCACCCGCCAGGAGCCGGTGATGATCCACTCGGCGAAGTTCGGCTCGATCGAGCGGTTCTTCGGCGTGCTGGTCGAGCACTACGCGGGCGCGTTCCCGGCGTGGCTCGCCCCGGTCCAGGTGGTCGGCATCCCGATCCGTGACGACCACGCTTCATACTTGGAGGAGTTCGTGGTTCGCCTCCGCAAGGAAGGCATCCGGGCCGAGGTCGACCACTCCACCGACCGGATGCAGAAGAAGATCCGGACCGCGCAGCAGCAGAAGATCCCGTTCATGGCGATCGCCGGTGACGACGACGTGAACGGCGGAACCGTCTCGTTCCGGTACCGCGACGGTTCGCAGCGCAACGGCGTCTCGATCGACGAGGCCGTGGCGCACGTCGTCGAGGTGGTCCGCTCCCGCACCAACGCCGGACCCTCCGCCGAGTAGGGCCGCACAGGGCCTAAAGTCCCGTCCCCGCCTTCCGACCTGATAGCGGATGGAAGCCGCCGCACCGGGCGACGGCGGGGACGGGAAGGGCCGAGATGCGGTTCCGGACACCACGGGTGGCGCTGGCAGGCTATGCCCTGGCCGCGATCTGGTTCGTGCTGTACGTGCTCGGCGTCGGCGACTGGGACTTCCAGATCGTCGCGTTCTCGATCTTCACCCCGCTGATCAGCGCGGTGCCGCTCTGGCTGGCCTGGAAGAGCTGCCGCGAGGCGCACCGCACCGGCCGGCGGGCGGCCCGCCGGCACCTGTTCCTGACCGGGCTGGCCTGGGTATCGCTGGTCTGCTCCGGCCTGACGCAACTGGCCGGCGTGGTGACCGGGGACCGCTCCTACCCGTCCGGGGCGCCCCTGGCGTTCCTCTTCGACGCGCTCGTCCCGGTGCTGCTCGTCGCGGCGCTGCTCACCACGCCGGTGCGGCACCGCTGGTCCTCCAGCAAGCTGCGGCTGGGCCTGGACACCGCCACCGTGATGACCGCCGGGGCCGCCGTGGCCTGGTACTTCGTGGCCCGCCCGGAGCTCGGCACCGGGGGCCCCTCGCCGCTGACCCTGCTCACCCTCGCCGCCCCGCTGGTAGTGATCTTCGCGATGGCGCGCCTGGTGCTGGGCGGCGTGGTCGAGGTCAGCCGCCGGGCGATTCAGCTCGCCGTGATCGGCGCCGGCATCCAGATGGTGATCAACGTGCTGCAGCACGCGGGCGTCGCGCTCGACCGGATGCACAACGTGCTGGCCCTGCGGGAGCTCTTCCTGATCGTGCTGATCGCCGGCATGGTCGCCCACCTCCGCAAGATCACCCACGGCGAGGTGTCGGTCGCGGTCACCGGGCAGCGTCCCTCCAGCGTCCTCCCGTACGCCGCGGTGGCCGTGGTCGACGCGCTGCTCGTCTACGTCGTGCACACCGGCGTCGACCGGGACGTCTGGGTGACGCTCGGCGCCGCGCTGCTCGCCACCGGACTGGTGGTGGCCCGGCAGCTCGTCGGGCTGCGGGACAACAACCGGCTGGTGCTGCGGGTGGACGCGAGCATGACCGCGCTGCGCGAGGCGATGGCCCGCGAGCAGATCCTCAGCGACCTGGGCACCGCGATGCTCGGGACCACCGAGGCGCGGGTCGTGCACGGGCTCGCCGCCGACGCGGCCGTGGCCCTGCTCGGCGATGCCCCGAACGCCCGCTCGTCGGTCATCGTGGCGAACGAGGAGCGCTCCGGCTGGACCGTGGCGCACGTCTCCGGCGCGCACGTGGCGGTGGTCGAGGAGATGACGGTGCCGGCCGACGGCGTACCGGCGGAGCTGCTCGCCCGGATCGCCGCCGGCGCGACGGTGACCGCGCCGGGCTGGGCGGCGCTCGGGCTGGCCGGGCTGGACGGCTTCGACAGCCGGCCGATCATGCTGCTCCCGCTGCTCAGCGGCGAGCGCTTCTTCGGCGTGCTGACCGTGGCGGCCGACGGCGAACTGCCCGCCGACACGGTGAAGTCGCTGGAGACGCTGCGTACCCAGGTGTCGCTGGCGCTGGAGAGCGCGGCGCTCACCGCCGAGCTGACCATGCGGGCGATGCACGACATGCTCACCGGGCTGGGCAACCGGGCGCTGCTGCGTGACCGGCTGACCGGCGCGCTCTCCCGGGCCCGGCGCACCGGCCGGTCGATCGGGGTGCTGCTGCTGGACCTGAACGGGTTCAAACCGGTCAACGACACGTACGGGCACGACGTCGGGGACATGCTGCTCAAGGTGGTCGCGGACCGGCTGCGGGAGTGCGTGCGGACCGAGGACACGGTGGCCCGGCTGGGCGGCGACGAGTTCGTGGTGGTGACCGAGGACCTGCGGCTGCCCGGCGACGCCCTGGTGGTCGCCGAGCGGATCGTGGCCGCGCTGAACGAGCCGGTCGAGATCGACGGGCACCTGCTGCGCACCCCGGCCAGCATCGGCATCGCGCTCTCCGAGCCGGCCCACGCCGGCCCGGACGACGTGCTGCGCGACGCCGACACCGCGATGTACGTCGCCAAGCGGCAGGGCGGTGGCCGCTACCACCTGCACGCCACGCATCTCTCGGTATAGGCGGATTCTGACCTAGGATCCAACTGTGGTGGATGGGGAGTTCGCGGGGACCGGTGAACCGGACGGCCTGGAGCGGCTCTGGACGCCGCACCGGATGACGTACATCACCCATGCGGACCGGCCCGAGGGCTGTCCGTTCTGCCAGGCGCCCGGCCTGCCGGAGGCGGAGAGCCTGGTGGTGGCCCGGGGCGAGCTGGTCTTCGCGGTGCTGAACCTCTATCCGTACAACCCCGGGCACCTGATGATCTGTCCGTACCGGCACGTGGCGGACTACACCGACCTCACCGAGGAGGAGACGGCCGAGCTGGCCGCCTACACCCGGACGGCGATGCGGGTGATCCGTACCGTCAGCAGCCCGCACGGCTTCAACATCGGGATGAACCAGGGTCCGCTCGCGGGCGCCGGGATCGCCGCCCACCTGCACCAGCACATCGTGCCGCGGTGGGGCGGCGACGCGAACTTCATGCCGGTGATCGCCCGTACCAAGGTGCTGCCCCAACTGCTCTTCGACACCCGCGACATGATCACCAAGGCCTGGCCGTAACGGTCGTGGCTGGTGCTCAGGGGTCTCTCGCTCCGCTTGAGAGACCCCTGAGC
>NZ_JBFAYF010000066.1:0-48755 GCF_040681165.1 Actinoplanes sp. NPDC051851
GGTTGGGGCCGTGGGTGCCCATGCAGGGCATAGACGCTCCACCGCCCTGCATGGGCACCCACGGCCCCAACCGTCCCAGGGCGAGAAAGCCACGTTCCCCGCATCGCCGCCGTGCACCGGGAGTCCACCCCGCCCGGCTGAGGAGAGGGCCGGCGCGCCCGGTTCAGCCGTGGGCGAGGTTGACGAAGAACGTGCCGATGTTCGTGAAGATCTGGGCGAACCCGTCGCCGATCCCGCGCGCCACGTCGGCCGCCGGCCCCGGGTTGGTGCCGATCCAGAAGACCAGCAGGAACACCAGTACCCAGCCGAGGATTTTCTTCATGTCAGCCCCACCCTAGCGTCGCCATCCAAGATCGTGACATAACCACGCCGTTCTGTGGTGTCGGCACGCTGACGCTGAGGAGAAGCTGAGCGAACTGAAAGCGGCTGTGTTTTGACAGTTACTCTCAAATCATGGTTACTTCCACAGCGCGCTGGTTCGCGCTCGCGGCACTCTGTTTCTGCACCCTGGCGATCGGATTGGACGGGACGGTGCTCAGCGTGGCGTTGCCCACACTGGCTCAGGACCTGGGCGCCTCCACCGGTGATCTGCAGTGGTTCACCACCTCCTACCTGCTGGTCCTCGCCGCCGGGCTGCTGCCGGCCGGGATGCTCGGGGACCGGTTCGGGCGCAAGCGGTTCCTGCTCGGGGCGCTGGTGCTGTTCGGGGTGGCGTCCGCCTGGTGCGCGTGGGCGGCCACCACCGGGCAGCTGATCGCGGCCCGGGCGGCCCTCGGGCTCGCCTCGGCGGTGATCATGCCGCTGATCGGGGCGGTGCTCACCGTGGTCTTCGACGAGGAGACCCGGCCGCGGGCCCTCTCCATCTGGGTGACCATGAACGCGCTCGGCATCCCGCTCGGGCCGCTGCTCGGGGGCTGGCTGCTCGACCACTTCTGGTGGGGCTCGGTCTTCCTGATCAACCTGCCGATCGTGGTGTTCGGGCTGCTCGCCGTGGTGGCGTGGGTGCCCGAGTCGCACGGTGACCGGAACCGGCGCCTGGACGTGCCCGGCGTGCTGCTCTCGGCGACGGGTCTGGTGGCGCTGACGTATGGGATCATCGAGGCGGGCGAGCGGGGCCTGACCGACCCGTGGGCGCTGGCCACCGTGGTGGCCGGGGTGGTGGCGCTGGGCGGGCTGGCCGTCTGGCAACGGCGGGCCGCGTCTCCGCTGATCGATCTGGACCTCTTCCGGTCCCGGGGATTCACCGGCGGGGCGCTGCTCTCCACGGTGGC
Source organism: Actinoplanes sp. NPDC051851 (assembly GCF_040681165.1). Classification (NCBI taxonomy): domain Bacteria; kingdom Bacillati; phylum Actinomycetota; class Actinomycetes; order Micromonosporales; family Micromonosporaceae; genus Actinoplanes; species Actinoplanes sp. NPDC051851. Next base: position 1,272 of record NZ_JBFAYF010000066.1, read on the forward strand.
CAGCTTCGCGTTCTTCGGGCTGCTCTTCGCGCTGCCGCAGTTCTTCCAGGCGGTCGGCGGGCAGGACGCGTTCGGCACCGGGCTGCGGCTGCTCCCGGTCATCGGCGGGCTGCTCGTCGGGGCGCGGCTGGTGGCGAGGCTGGGCGTACGGCTCGTGGTCGGTGCCGGGCTGGTGCTGATGGCGGGCGCGTTGCTCGCCGGGGCGCGGACCGGTGCGGACTCCGGATACGGTTACGTCGCGGCCTGGGTGGCGGTGGCCGGGGCCGGGCTCGGGTTCACCATGCCGCCGGCGATGAACGCGGCGATCGGCGCGCTCACCCCCGAGCGCAGCGGGGTCGGCTCCGGGCTGATCCAGGCGATGCGCCAGGTGGGCAGCGCGATCGGGGTGGCGATCCTCGGGACGGTGCTGAACGCCGGGTACCGGGATCAGGTCGACGTCACCGGGCTGCCCGCCGGGGCGGGGGACGCGGTGCGGGACAGCGCGGCGGCGGGGGTGGCCGTGGCGCGGCGGCTCGGGGACGCGGAGCTGCTGGACTCGGTGCGGCGGGCGTTCACCGGCGGGATGGACACGGCGCTGGTCGCCACCGGGCTGGTCGCGCTCGCCGGGGTGATCCTGGTGCTGATCCTGCCGCGACGGCGGGTGCGCCCGGCCGGCGGGGAGGAGACGATCGTGCTGGCAGAATCGGGGGTATGACACCGCCCCCGACCAGCCTGCGCGAGCGCAAGAAGGCGAAGACCCGGGCCGCCATCCGCGAGCACGCGATGCGATTGTTCGAGGAGCAGGGGTACGGCGCGACCACCGTGGACCAGATCGCGGAGGCGGCCGAGGTCTCGCCGAGCACGTTCTTCCGGTATTTCCCGGCGAAGGAGGACGTGATCCTGGTCGACGACTGGGACACGGTCATGGTGGCGGCGGTGCGCGCGCAGCCCGCGAAGGTCACGCCGATCCAGGCGGTGATCCGCGGGATGGAGCAGTCGCTGGCCGGGTTCACCCCGGAGGACTGGGCGGCGGAGGCCCGTCGCCAGAAGCTCTTCGCCGAGGTTCCGGAGCTTCGGGTACGCGCGATGCACCAGCTCGGTGCCACCGTCGACCTGATGGCCGAGGTGATCGCCGAACGGGCCGGGCTGACGGCCGGGACGCTGTCGGTGCGCGCGATGGCCGGGGCGATCATCGGGGTGGTCATGGCGACCGTGCCGGCGGGGAATCTCTCGGGCGAGAGCGTACTGGAGAAGTCTGATTTTGATCAGTTGAAGACGGCGCTGGGGCTGCTGGAGCGCGGGCTGCCCCTGGAGTGAGGCGGGTCGGCTCCCCGACTCTGCGGGACCGTGACCATGGCATCGATGTGTATCGTTTGCCTAGGTTGTCGCTGACGTGGGGGTTCCGGCCATGAGGCGTCTCTCCGCAACATTCGCCGCGATCGTCGTGAGTGTGCTGATCGTCGCGGGCTGCGGCTCCCCGCAACAGGACGGGGAACCGGCGGCGGACCAGGTCACCTACCTGACGGCCTTCGGCGCGGTGGGGCGGGACGCGTTCGCCTGGGTGGCGCTGGAGAAGGGCTACTTCCGCGATGCGGGACTGGACGTCACCATTCAGCTCGGGGCGGCCACCGGGGAGAACCTCAAGGTGATGGCGGCGGGCCGGGCCCAGTTCTCCAACCTGGACCTGACCGGCACCTGGATCCTGGCCGGCAAGGGGCAGTACACGGACGTCCGGGCGATCGCGGCGATCCACCAGCGGTCCCTGGTCTCGATCGTCAGTCTCGAGGGCTCCGGGATCACCGCACCCCGCCTGCTGGAGGGCCACCGGATGGGCGCCGCGACCGGGTCGGTCAATCAACTGCTCTTTCCCGCGTACGCGAGACTGGCCGGCATCGACCCGGAGAAGGTGACCATCGTCGACGCACAGCCGGCCCAGCTGGCGGCGCTGCTGGCGAGCGGGCGGGTCGACGCGCTGAGCACGTTCCTGATCGGCGTCCGCGGGGTCGAGAAGGCGGCCGGCGGGCGGCGGACCGTGGTGCTGCCGTACAGCGACTACCTGCCGGACCTGTTCGGGAACGGGATCATCACCACCGCGGCGATCGCGCGGGACCGGCCGGAGCTGGCGGAACGGTTCCGGGACGCGGCGCTCAAGGGGCTCGCGTACGCGATGGAGCACCCGGACGAGGCCGCGCAGATCATGAAGAAGGCCCAGCCCGCGGCGGACGTCACCGCGGCGGTCGGCGAGATCGAGCTGATGGCGCCGTACGTGAAATCCTCGGGAGTGATCGAGCGGAGCCGGGTCGAGAAGGCGCTCGGTACGCTCCACGACGCGGGGCTGATCCCGGCGGGTGTCCCGGCGGACGCGGTGGTGGACTTCGACCTGGCGCCGGGCAGCTGATGGCGGGGCCGTCGTACCGGTACTCGTTCGACAACGGCGACCCGATCGCGGCGCGGCGGCACCGGATCCTGGCCGAGATCGGCGACCCGGTCACCGTGGCGCGCCTCGAGGCCCTGGGCGATCTCCGCGGGCGGCGGTGCCTGGAACTCGGGGCCGGCGCCGGCAGCGTCGCGGCGTGGCTGGCCGGGCGGGGCGCCGAGGTGCTCGCGACCGACCTCGACGTGCGGCACCTGCGGGCGGACCGGGGCTACACCGTGCTGCGGCACGACCTGACCGCCGAGCCGGTGCCGGAGTCGCCGTGGGATCTGATCCACGCCCGGCTCCTGCTGCTGCACCTGCCCGGCCGGGAGGAGATCCTGCGCCGGCTGGCGTCGGCCCTCGCGCCGGGCGGGGCGCTGCTGGTGGAGGAGTGGGCCTCCGGGTACCGCGGGCTGGTGCTGGCGGCGCCGGACCCGGAGTCGGCGGCGCTCGTCGACCGGTACCAGGACGTGCTCGTCGAGAGGCTGCTGCCGGGGAACGGGCACGATCCGTACTGGGCCGGGCGGGTGCACGGGGCGATGGTGGAGGCCGGGCTGACCGGGGTGGATACCGAGATCCGCGCCGGGTCGTGGGCGGGCGGGACGGCGGGGGCGCTGCTGCACGCGGTGAACCTGGTCCAGTTGCGGGAGGGGTTCCTGGCGGCGGGGTTCAGCGCGGCGGAGCTGGACCGGCTGTCGGCGCTCTGCGCGGATCCGCGGCTGGTGGTGCGCGGGCACCTGCTCTATTCGACCCTGGGGCGGGCTCGGCGCGATGCGGGCTGACGGGGTGCGGGCTGACGGGGCGCGGGCTGACGGGGCGCGGGCTGACCGGGTGCCGCGGTGGGGTGGGTGGTGGCTGCCGGTGCTCGGGCCGGGGGTGGCCGTGGGGGTGTGGTGGGCGGTGACCGTGGTCTTCGGGATCCGGGAGTTCTTCCTGCCGGGGCCGGGGGACATCGTGGCGGCGTTCCGGGCGCAGCCGGGGTACCTGTTGCGGGAGGCGGGGACGACGCTCGTCGAGACGGTGGTGGGGTTCGGGGTCGCGGCCGCCGGTGGGCTGGTGCTCGCGGTGGTGCTGACCGCCTGGCGGGGGCTGGAACGGGCCGCGATGCCGGTGCTGGTGGCGCTGAACGCGGTGCCGAAGGTGGCGGTGGCGCCGCTGCTCGTGGTCTGGCTCGGGTTCGGGATGCGGCCCAAGATCGTGCTGGTGGTGCTGATCTGCTTCTTCCCGATCCTGGTGTCGGCGATGGCCGGGCTCACCTCGACGCCGGCCGAACTGGGGGAGCTGAGCCGGTCGCTGTCGGCGTCGGTGCGGGACACCTACCTCAAGATCCGGCTGCCGTGGGCGCTGCCGCAGGTCTTCGTGGGGCTGCGGGTGGCGGTCTCACTCGCGGTGATCGGGGCGGTGGTGGCGGAGATCAGCAACCCGGGTGCGGGCCTCGGGGCGGTGATCGTGCAGTCCGGGATGTCGTTCGACACGCCACTCGCGTTCGCGGCGATCGTGCTGCTGGCGATCCTGAGCACCGGGCTGTTCTACCTGGTCGTGGCGGTGGAACGGGCGCTGGTGCCGTGGGCGCGGGCGATCACCGGGTGAGCGCGCCGCCGGGTGGGGCGCGGGCGCGGGGTGGTCGCACGGGGCGGGGGTGGTCGTGCGGGGGCGGGGGTGGTCGTGCGGGGGCGGGGGCGATCGCACGGGGCGGGGGTGGTCGCGCGGGGCGGGGGCTTTTGAGTGCGGTGGGGGAGCCGTGGAGTGTCACTCAACGGCGGGGAGGGCCTTTTGAGCGCGGCGGGGGAGTGGTGGCGCGTACCGGAAGAGGTTGAAAGGTTTTCGGAAAGGGTAAGGGCGGCGGATGTACTACGCGGCGGAGACGATCACGGATGCGGGGACGGGGCAGCTCGTCGTGGCGGCGGTGCTGGGGATCGCGGTGGTGGTGCTGCTGATCGCGTGGGCGAAATGGCATCCGTTCCTGGCGCTGATCGTGGGGTCGGGGGTGCTCGGGCTGGTCGCGGGGGCCTCGCCGGGGGACACCGTGGACTCGTTCACCGGCGGGGTGGGTACGACCGCGGGGAACGTGGGGGTGCTGATCGCGCTCGGGGCGATGATCGGGGCGCTGCTCGCCGAGTCGGGCGGGGCGGACGGGATCGTCAACCGGATCGTGGACCGGGTGCCGGGGCGGGCGCTGCCGTGGGCGATGGCGGGGGTGGCGGCGCTGATCGGGCTGCCGCTCTTCTTCGAGGTCGGCGTGGTGCTGCTGGTGCCGATCGTGCTGCTGGTGGCCCGGCGGACCGGCGCCGGGCTGCTGCGGCTGGGCATTCCGGCGCTGGCCGGGCTCTCGGTGCTGCACGGGCTGGTGCCGCCGCATCCGGGGCCGCTCGTGGCGATCTCCAACCTGAACGCCGACCTCGGGCTGACGCTGATGTTCGGGATCGTGTGCGCGATCCCGACCGTGATCGTTGCGGGGCCGGTGTTCGCTCATGTCATCGCGCCGCGGGTGCCGGTGGCGGTGCCCGCTGCGTCCTCTTCATCCTCCGCTGCCTCGCCCTCCGCCACCGCCTCGTCCTCTTCCTCGTCCGCCTCTTCCTCGTCCGCCTCGTCCTCTTCCTCCGCAGTCTCTTCCTCTGCCGACGCTGATCAGAATCGGGCGGAAGGGCGGCCCGGGAACCCGGAGGATCTCGACGCGGACGGGGTGCCGGACCGGGCCGAGAGGGCGCGGCGGGATCCCGGGTTCGCGGCGGCGGTGCTGACCGTGCTGCTGCCGGTGGCGCTGATGCTGGCGCGGGGGACCGCGGAGATCGCGCTGCCGGACGGGAACACCACCCGGGAGGCGCTCGAAGTGATCGGGGAGCCGGTGGTCGCGCTGCTGGCCGGGGTGCTGGTGGCGATGTGGGCGCTCGGGTACCGGGCCGGATTCGATCGGCGGCAGACGTCCGCGGTGGTCGGCGGGGCGCTTCCCGCGATCGCCGGGATCCTGCTGATCGTGGCGGCCGGGGGTGGGTTCAAGCAGGTGCTCGTGGATGCCGGCGTGGGGGACGTGATCGCGGACGCGGCGACCGGCGCCCACGTGAACGCGCTGGTGCTCGGATTCCTGGTGGCGGTCGGGATCCGGGTGGCGACCGGGTCGGCGACGGTTGCCACGATCACCGCGGCAGGGATCGTGGCGCCCCTCGCGGCGAGCCTGGCGAAGCCCGAGGTGGCGCTGCTGGCGCTCGCGATCGGTGCCGGGTCGCTCTTCTTCTCGCACCTCAACGACGCCGGGTTCTGGCTGGTCAAGGAGTACTTCGGGATGACGGTGGGCCAGACGATCAAGACCTGGTCGGTGATGGAGACGATCATCTCGGTGGTGGGGTTCGGGTGCGTGATGCTGCTCAGCCTGGTGGTCTGATCCCTGTCGCCGTCCTGAGGGGCAGGCGCACTGAGACCAGGGTGCCGCCCTCCGGGCACGCGCCGATGTGGGCGGTGCCGCCGAGCTCGGTGGCGCGCTCCCGGATGCCGGCCGGGCCGACGCCCGCGCGGTACCGTTCCGGCAGGCCGCGGCCGTCGTCGCTGATCTCCACGGTGAGGTCGTCGTGCTTCTCCGGGCCTGTCATAGCCGGGCCTGTCATCGCCGGGCCCGCCTTCGTCAAGCACACCTTCGTCACGCGTATCGAGCAGCGGGTCGCGCCCGCGTGCCGGACCACGTTGGTGATCGACTCGGAGACGATGTGGTATGCCGCCACCTCGACGGCGGCCGGCAGCGGCACGATCCCGCCGTCGTCGTCGACCGTGATCGCCACGGTGCCGCCGCCGCTCAGGTGCAGGGCCCGCTCGCGCAGCGCGGCGAGCAGACCGAGCTGGTCCAGCGCGGGCGGGCGCAGGCCGTAGACCAGGCGGCCCACCACCCGGCGCAGGTACCGGTGGGTCGGGGAGAACGCGAGCGCGACCACGGCGGCGGGCAGCACGCTCCTGCCCGCGCCCAGCGCGGTGGCCACCAGCAGGTACGCGAGCATCAGGCCGGCGGTGGCCAGGCCGTGGACGAGTGCCGCGCAGCACCACCTGGATGTCGAAGAGCCGGTAGCGGAGTACGGCGAGACCGAGCGCGAACGGGAACGGGGTGAAGACCAGGGTGGTCAGCATGTCCCAGGGCAGCAGCGGGTGGCTGGTGATTTACTTCGGTATTCGGCCGAGGAGCATGTAGAGGGTGGCGCCGAAGCCGAACGTGGACACCGAGAGCCGCATCAGCCGCCGCGCCTCCGGGCTGGGCGCGACCCGGTAGCCGGTGAGGAACGCGGCGCCGATCAGAAACGGGAAGACGTTCGCGGCCGGGGTGGAGGGGGAGGCCCGGATGCGGTACGAGGCGCTGCGGGAGCGGCTCGCGGAGGAGCTCGGCATCGATCCGAGTCAGCGGATGGACGGCGTTCGGGTGGAGCTCCTGAGCGGCGTGCCGGAGCCGGGCTGTGTGGTCCCGGGCGGTGCGTCTCCGGTTGCCGCGCTGCCGGGCGGTGCGTCTCCGGTCGGCGCGTCGGCGGGTGGGGTGCACCGGGGTGCTCACGTTGCTGCTGGCCGGGGAGGACACCACGGCGGCGGCTGCGGGGTGGGCGCTGTATCACCGGTTCTCCGTTCGCTTCTCAGCCCGGTTCTCTGCAGGTTCTCAGCCGGGGGCCGTTGCGGTCGGGCGGGTGATCGTTCCGGTGGACGGGCGGACCGGTGGACTCGCCAGCGGTATCGGGAGTACGCGCGGAGCCGGCAGGAGCGCACGCTGCGGCCGCACGGGGAACGGCGGACGCTCTTCGCTCCCGATCTGGTCGGGACGGCGGAGGAGATCGTCGAGCGGCTGGTGGCGGATCCCGTGGTGGCGGGAGCGAGCGCGTTGCGGCTGGAGCTGCCGTACGAGTCCGACAGGGAGGAGTACGAGCAGATCCTGAGCGACACCGTCACCCTGATCGCGCCGCGTCTCGGCTGGTCCGGGGTGCGCGACGACGCGGCTGCGGTGGGCGTACCGGAAGGAGGGGTTGACCGGTCGTTGTGATCGTGCGGTTCGTGTGGCTCGTGTGATGAGGGTCGGTGACCGGCCGTGCGACGATCGCGTTGGTGTGGTGCCGGCTGTGCCGTCGCCGGTCGTCGGCCGGGGTGGGGGCGTCGCGTCGTGCTGTCAGATCCAGGCGATGGGATCGTCGATCCGGTGCAGCTGGAGGAAGACGCCGTAGGTGTACGCGCCCAGCTCTCGTGGTCGGCGGATCTCCTCGGAGGCGGGACGACCGGCGGGATCGAACGGGTGGAACCGGCCCCTCGCGTCCATGCCGATCCGCTGGGTGCGGCCGGTCAGCAGGAGGAGTTTCGCCAGGTCGTGTTCCTCCTGCCAGCGAGGGCAGGGGGCGGCCTTCACCTCGATGGCGAGGTGGTTCACCGAGGTGCCCCGCTGGTGGTAGACCAGGTCCGGGACGATCTTCCGCCTCCGTCGTGCGCCGGTGGGCGGGTTCGGTCGCTCGAAGGACTTGACGGAGCGGGCGCTTCGTTCGTACTCCATGTCGAGGCGCAGGTGCGGGGAGGCCGGCAGCCGAGTCAGCTCGCGATCCAGGTAGATCATCAGCCGGGCGACGACGGCCCGCTCGGTCGTACCCGTCAGATCGCCGTCGCGGGAGCGCAACGTCTCGATCGCGGCGTCGAGGGCGGTCGCGAGCTCGGGGCGGCCCGGAAGCGTCAGGGGCACCGTTCCTCGTCTCCTCGCTGGTCAGGGGAGTCCACGCCGGAAACCGGGGCGTGGCGGAAGGCCGGTCGGGGCCCTCCGCCACGGGGTCATGCGTTGCGCTTGTCTCGCCATGACAGGATCTCGCGGAGCTCGGTCAGGTCCGGGTCCGGGCCACCCGTGCCGACGGTGAAGAGGCGGGCGCCGAGTTCGTACATGCGGTCGCGGGAATCGGGGCCGCCGGCGACCGAGACCTCGATCTCGGACGGGTCGCGGCCGATCGTCGCGCAGTGGCCGCGCAGCACGCCCAGCTTGTGCTCCAGGGTGTCGGCGTCGGCGAAGCTGTGCCAGATGTCGGCGTGCTTCGCGACCAGGCGGAGCGTCTTCTTCTCACCGCCGCCGCCAATCAGGACCGGGATGTCGCGGGTCGGGGGCGGGTTGAGCTTCGCCCAGCGGGACTCGATGCGGGGGAGCGCGGTGGCCAGGTCGTCGAGGCGGCCGCCGGCGGTGCCGAACTCGTAGCCGTACTCGGTGTAGTCGCGTTCGAACCAGCCGGAGCCGATGCCGAGGATGAGGCGGCCACCGGAGATGTGGTCGACGGTGCGGGCCATGTCGGCGAGCAGTTCGGGGTTGCGGTAGCTGTTGCAGGAGACCAGGGCGCCGATGTCGACGCGGGAGGTGGACTCGGCCCAGGCGGCGAGCATGGTCCAGCACTCGAAGTGCAGCCCGTCCGGCTCGCCGTAGAGCGGGTAGAAGTGGTCCCAGTTGAACAGGATGTCGACGCCGAGGTCCTCGGCCTCGGAGGCGGTGCGGCGGATGGTCGCGTAGTCCATGTGCTGGGGCTGAAGTTGGAGCCCGATGCGGACCGGCCTATCGATCATCCGTCGAGATTACGTGCACGTGCCGTCGAGTTTCTGGCCGATCGTGCTGAAGTCACCGTCCAGGAAGGCCTTCGGGTCCTCGGCCGTGGAGCCCGTGGTGAGGGTGGCGGCGATCTCGTCGACGGCGGCGCGCTGGGTGGCGTCGGCGCTCTTCGCGCCGGCCGCGGTGACGTCGGTGGCCATGGTGGCGAAGGTGGTGCGCAGGCCCTCCTCCGCGGCGTCGGTGCTGCCGGTCGCGTACTCGGCGAGGCGGACCGCGCCGTCGGTGAGGATCTTGTAGATGGCGGTGCAGACGTACTCCGGGCGGCTCGCGGAGGCGGAGGGGACCGGGGCCACACTGAACGGCACGGGCACGGAGCCGGGCGCGACGGCGATCTCGCAACCCGCGGCCGAGGCCGCGGACCCCAGCAGGAGCGGCGCGATCAGGGTGAGGCGCAGGGCGGTGCGGCGAGCCGGCACGGCATTCCTCCTTCTCGATTCGCGTACGCGGGCAGCATAGTGCGTGCTCACCACCGGCGCTCGCCGTCGCCGCGGCAGCGGTGGACATCGGCGCGACCTTTGCCGGGCGGGGAAGTTAACCACCAACGTGGCCAACAACCCCAAAAAAGGAAAATCAGCTGTTCGGCGCGTGCTATTGCTCGGAATGTCGACCCTCCTCGTCGCGGTGGGCGGCACCGCGTTCGCCGAGATCGTCTCCTCCGACCCGGTGAGTTCTCCCTCCTTCGACGGCCCGGTCTACGCGGTGGCGTACCGGGGGGACACCGTGTACGTGGGTGGCAGCTTCACCCGGGCGGTGGTCGGCGGCAAAAGCGTGCCGCGGGCCCGCCTGGCGGCGTTCGACGGGCGGACCGGGACGCTGCTTGACTGGAAGCCCAGCGCGGACGGGGTCGTACGGGCCCTCGCCGTCGACGGTGACGTGGTCTACGCGGCCGGCGACTTCGACGAGATCAACGGGGAGTGGCGGGACGCGGTCGCCGGGATCGGGGCCGCCAGCGGTGCCCTGACCTCGCTGCGGCACAGCGTGCAGGGCCAGCCGAACGCGCTCGCCGCCGGTCACGGGCGGGTCTACCTCGGGGGCAGGATCACCGCGGTCGACGGGGTGCCACGGACCAACCTGGCCGCGTTCACCGTCGCCACCGGTGCGCTGGACCCGTGGCGGCCGAACACGGACGACACGGTACGGGCGCTCGCCGTCGGGTCCGACCGGGTCTACCTGGGCGGCTCGTTCCACAAGACGAACCGGGTCAGCTCGACGCTGCGCCTGACCGCGGTCGACCCGGTCACCGGGCTCGTCGACCGCAGCTTCCAGCCCAGGCCGGTGTCCCAGGTGTTCGCGCTGGCCACGGCGCCGGACGACGACGGGGTGTACGCGGCACTGGGTGGGCAGGGGGGACGGGCGGTGTCGTACACCCGGGGCGGGGCCACCCGGTGGACCCGGGTCTTCGACGGGGACGCCCAGGCGATCACGGTGCTCGGCGGGACCGTCTACGTCGGCGGGCACTTCGACAGAGCCTGCACGACCGGCAACAACGGGACCCGGGGGCTCTGCACCGACGGGTCGGTGGCCCGGGGCAAGCTGGCCGCCGTCGATGAGCAGGGCAACCTGCTGGCGTGGGCGCCCCAGGCGAACGGGGTGGCCGGGACACGGTCGCTGGCGGCGAACGCGGCGCTCAGCGAGGTCAGCGCGGTCGGCGACTTCACGGTGATCAACGGGATGTCCCGCAAGCGGTATGCGGCGTTCGCGGATCCGGACCGCTACATGGAGAGCACGGCCGCGCAGGCGGAGCCGGGGTATGTGGCCGCCTACAACTTCGACACCACGGTGGCGGACGGGACGTTCGACGACGGGTCGGGACACCGGCACCTGTTGCGGGCGGTGACCAGGAACGGGGGCGTACCCCAACTGGTGGATCATGGAAACGGCCAGGCGCTGAGGTTCCCGGCCAAGTGCACCGGCGCGGCCTGCCCGCGCCTGGTGCTGCAGGCCGAGCCCTCCGCGGAGCTCGACCCCGGCAGCCGCCCGATCCGGTTCGGGGCGACCGTGCTGCTCTCGCCGGCGGAGACGTCGAGCGGCGAGAACATCGTGCAGAAGGGGTACTCGCACGGCGGTGGCCAGTACAAACTCCAGGTGGACGGGGTGTCCGGGAAGCCGAGCTGCGGCATCGGGGACACCGTCCTGTACCTGGCGCGCAGCCGGGCACCGGTGTCGGACGGCAGATGGCACTCGCTGGAGTGCCGGCGGACCGGGTCGACGCTGTCGATGGTGGTGGACGACGTGGTGCAGGCGATCGTGCCGGTGCCGGCCGAGCTGGCGGTGCGGACCGCGGCGCCGTTCACGGTCGGGGGCAAGGGCGCCGGTGTGGACAACGACCAGTTCCACGGGACGCTCGACGACGTCTGGGTTCATATCGGGTAATCAGGTTCACGGGGGTTGATGGGTAACCCTGGTCCGGTACCTTCCCCGCATGCTTGATCTCGACCGGCTTCTGCGGGCCGGAGCCCGCTACCCCTCCGACGACGTGACGTTCGTCGTCGAGCGGCATCCGCTCGGCGACGTCGTCCTCCCCACCGGCCAGGTCGTCGGGTTCGACCCGGGCGTCGCCGACGACGTCGACCAGCCCTTCACGGCGACCGTCCCACCCGGCGCGTACCCGGCGGTGGCCTGGATCGCGGCGCTGTACAAGGAGGACGAGGAGTGGCAGCGGCGGGTCGCCGCGCTGCAGCTGGTGATCCGTGACGAGCCGGTGGCGTCGTGGGAGCCGGCGCTGGTCGACGGGGACGACCCCGGTGAGCTCGGCGATGACGAGTACTTCGGGTACGGCGTGGACACCGGGGCGGGCACGCTCGCCGACATCACGGTGTCGCACGTGCTCGCCGACTGGGACGCCGAGGAGTTCGAGTCGGCCTTCGACCCGGAGGAGTTCCCCGAGGCGCCGGTCCCCGGGCTGTACGACGTGGTGGTCGACGAGCCGTCCGGGGCGAACCTGATCATGGTGGAGTCGGGGTGGGGGGACGGGTTCTATCCGACCTTCGTGGGGCGTACCGCGGAAGGTGAGGTCGCCTGTTTCCTCACCGACTTCATGGTCATCCCCTGATGACGGACCGGTGATGGGCGGCGCAGCGTGTGCCGGTCGGAGGTCCGGCACACGCTGTCCTGCGTCGCCACCGGTGTGACCGGCGGGCGGTGCTCTCCGCGCCGGGCGCCTGGCCGGGCGAGACGGGGTCGGACCGGCCGGACGAAGCCGGTGCCGCTCGCGGTGACCATCGCCGTGCGGGATTGAAGGTCATGGTTGCAGGCGTGTTGCGTCAGTGCAACAGTCCGCACCCGGATCGTTTCACCGGTATGGCCCCGCCGGCGTGGGCCCCGCCGGCGTGGGCTCCGCTGGTGCGGGTTTCACTGGTACGGCTTCGTCGGTATGGGCTCTGTTGGTGCGGGTTTCGTCGGTGCGGGTTTCGTTGGTATGGGCTTCGTTTGGTACGGGCGTCGTCGGCATGGCGAGGACGGAGTGACATCGTGGCGGTGCTGAGGGTTCGGGGGCGTGCGCTGCCGGACGGGGAGCCGGTGGATCTGTACGCCGACGGTGACCGCTGGACCGACGACCCGGTTCCGGGCGCCACCCTGGTGGCCGAGGGCTGGCTGTTGCCGGGGCTGGTGGACGCGCACACCCATCCCGGCGCGGAGCGGGTCGGCCTGCCGCTCGACGAGGAGACCCTCCGGGCCGACCTGCGGGGGCACCTGGACGCCGGAGTGGCGCTGATCCGGGCGCCCGGCCTGGCGGGCGACGGTGAGCCTCCCGCCTGGTTCGGGCGGGATCCGGACAGCCCTCGGGCGGTCCACGCCGGACCCTGGATCGCGCAGCGGGGACAGTTCTTCGACGGCTGGGGGCGGCGGCCCTCGCTCGCCGACCTGCCGGACGTCGCGGCGGCGCAGGCGGCCCGGACCGGGTGGGCGAAGATCGTGGTCGACTGGCAGCCGGAGGACGAGGTGATGCCGGTCGAGGTGCTGCGTGAGGCGGTCGCGCGGGTGCACGCGGTGGGCGGGCGGCTCGCGGTGCACTCGCAGCAGGCGGCCGGCGGGGTGGTCGCGGTCGAGGCCGGAGTGGACTCGCTGGAACACGGGATGTGCCTGGACTCGGCGCTGCTGCCCCGGATGGCCGCGCTGGGGATGGCACTGACGCCGACGCTCGCGGCGATCAACCAGTCGCTGGCCCGGCGGCTGGCGTCGCCGGACGACGCGGTGCGGACGGGCTCGTACGTCCAGGGTGCGAGCGCGCACGGCGGCCTGGTCGCCGCGGCGGCGGAGGCGGGGGTGACCGTGCTGGCCGGGACCGATTCGCGGCCGCACGGGCGGGTCGCCGGCGAGGTCAGGGCGATGGTGGCGGCGGGGGTACCGTCGCATCAGGCGCTGGGCGCGGCCTCGTGGGGCGCCCGCGCCTACCTGGGCCTGCCGGGCCTGGTCGCGGGCGCGCCGGCCGACGCGGTGGTGTACGACGTCGATCCCCGGGACGATCTCGGGATACTGGACCATCCGCGGGCGGTCGTCCTCCGCGGGAGGCTGGTTCGCGGCCGGTCACTGCTCTGAGGCGCCGCCGGGTGTGCCGAAGGTGCTGATCAGCTCGGTCATCCAGGGCTGGAGGGGGACCTGGTCCGGGCCCATGACGTGCATGGAACCCAGGACCGTGATCAGCATGCCCATGGCGAAGAAGTCGCGGGCCTCCTCCGCGGTCGCGCCGGTCAGCTCGCGGACCGTCTCGTAGAGGCTGCCGTAGCAGGCGCGCACGGCGTCGCCGACGGCCGGGTCGGCGCTGGCGGCGAAGCCGTGCAGCAGGACGATCAGCAGCTCGCGTTCGGCCAGCAGGTCGGTGTAGGCGTCGCCGAGGCCGGCCAGGGTGGGGTTCGACGCCGCGGCGTCACGCCACTTCTGCTCGATCCGTGAACCCGCGTAGCGCAGGGTGGCGAGGAAGAGTTCCTGCTTGCTGCCGAAGATCCGGATCACGTACGGCTGGGAGACCCCGGCCAGCCGGGCGACCTGGTCGGTGGTGGTGCCGGCGTAGCCGCCCTGCGTGAACGCGGTGAGGGCGACGGTGACGAGCTGCTCCTGGCGTTCCTGGGCGGTGAAGCGTGTCCGGGTCATGGTTGACATGTTATCAGTCGATGCTTACCTTCTTTAGTTATCAGTGAATAACAACTTCAGGGGGTACGTGTCGTGAGCACCGCCGTACAGGAAGAAGCGACGCAACCGGCAGGAGGCCGGGCGGCCAGGCCGTTCGCCGCTGTGCTGGCCGCCGTGGGGATCCCGACCTTCATGGTCGCGCTGGACAACCTGGTCGTGAGCACCGCGCTGCCGGTCATCCGCACCGAACTGCACGCGTCCATCACCGACCTGCAGTGGTTCGTCAACGCCTACACGCTGCCGTTCGCAGCGTTCCTGCTGACCGCCGCCGCGCTCGGCGACCGGCTCGGGCGGCGACGGATGTTCCTGACCGGGCTCGTGGTCTTCACACTCGCCTCGGCCGGCGCCGCGCTCGCCACCGAAGCATGGCAGCTCACCCTGGCCCGGGCGATCCAGGGCCTCGGCGGAGCGGCGATCCAGCCGCTGGCGCTCACACTGCTCGCCCAGGCGGTGCCGGACCGGCTGCGCAACGCGGCGATCGGGGTCTGGGGCGGCATCACCGGGCTCGGCGTCGCGGTCGGACCGGTGGTCGGCGGGGCGGTCGTCGACGGGCTGCACTGGTCCTGGATCTTCTGGCTCAACGTGCCGATCGGCGTGGTCGCGGTGGTGCTGGCCCGCGGGGTGCTCGACGAGTCGCGCGGCGGCGGCCGCAGGCTGGACCCGCTCGGCCTGCTGCTGTCGTCGAGCGGGATGCTGCTGCTGATCTGGGGCGTCGTCGACGGGCCCGACCGAGGCTGGACCGATGGCCGGGTGCCGGTGATGCTCGGCACGGGTGTCGTGCTGATGGCCGCGTTCCTGGTCTGGCAGGGCCGCAACCGTACGCCGATGCTGCCGCTGGCATTGTTCCGTGCGCCCGGATTCAGCCTGGTGAACGTGGTGACGCTGACCTTCGCGGCCGGGGCGTTCGGGTCGGTCTTCCTGTTCGCCCAGTTCTTCCAGGTGGTGCAGGGGCTGAGC
Organism: Actinoplanes sp. NPDC051851; assembly: GCF_040681165.1. NCBI lineage: Bacteria > Bacillati > Actinomycetota > Actinomycetes > Micromonosporales > Micromonosporaceae > Actinoplanes > Actinoplanes sp. NPDC051851. The sequence continues at coordinate 16,337 of NZ_JBFAYF010000066.1, forward strand.
CCGCTGCAGTCCGGGGTGCGCACGCTGCCCTGGACCGCGGCGCCGATGATCGTCGCCCCGCTGGCCGGGCTGCTCGCCGGGAGGGTGGGGCAGCGGGTGCTGATCGTGACCGGTCAGGTCTTCCTCGCGGCAGGAATCGCCTGGATGGGGCTGGTCACCTCGGCGACGATGACCTACCCGGAGCTGATCGGCGGGCTGGTACTGGCCGGTATCGGGATGGGCCTGACCTTCGCGCCGATCTCGACGCTGGTGCTGGCGAGTGTGGACGAGTCGCAGCGAGGGGTGGCGTCGGGAGCCAACAACACCATCCGGGAGTTCGGGGTGGCGGCGGGTGTCGCGGCCCTCTCCTCGATCTTCAGCTCGTACGGGGGGTTCACGAGCCGGCAGGCGTTCGTCGACGGGACGGTGCCGGCGGTCCTGGTCGGGGCCGGGGTGATCGCGGCGGGCGCGGTCGTCGCGCTGTGGCTGCCCCGCCGGGCCTGAGCGCCCGCGCTCAGATGTTGTGCCGCAGGCGGACGGGGTCGCGCCAGCCGAGCATGGCCTCCGTCATGCGGATCGCGTCGACGGCGGCGCGGACGTCGTGGACCCGCATGATCCGGGCGCCGCGCAGGATGCAGAAGACGACGGCGGCGAGGGTGCCGGGGAGGCGTTCGTGCTGGGGACGGTCCAGGGTCTCGCCGATGAAATCCTTGTTGCTGAGGGCCGCGAGCAGGGGGTAGCCGATCGCGGTGATCTCGTCGAGGCGCCGGGTCAGGTCGAGCGAGTGGCGGGTGTTCTTGTTCAGGTCGTGGCCGGGATCGATGATGATCTGGTCCGGGCGGACGCCGCGGGAGAGGGCGAGCTCGACCTTCTCCCGCAGGAAGGCACCGACCTCGGTGGTCACATCGTCGTAGCGGGGGCTGGGATAATGGGTGCGCGGCGCGGCCAGGCTGTGGCAGATGACCAGTTGGGCGTCGGTGCCGGCGACCGCGTCGGCCATCGCCGGGTCACGCAGGCCCGAGGTGTCGTTGACCACCCCGGCGCCCATCGCGATCACCTCGCGGGCGACCTCGGGGCGGAACGTGTCGACCGAGACCACGGCAAGGTCGCGGGCGGCCTCGACGACGGGCAGCACCCGGTCCAGTTCCTCGGCGGCGGTCACCTCGGGGCCCGGCGCGAACGGGACGCCGCCGATGTCGATCCAGTCGGCGCCGTCGGCTGCCGCGGCGCGCACCGCCTCGGTCGCCTTCTCCAGGGCGAAGGTGCGCCCCCGGTCGTGGAACGAGTCCGGCGTGCGGTTCACGATCGCCATCACGGCGACCCGGCGGGAGAAGTCGAAGGTCCGGCCGCCGATCACCCGTACGCCGCTGTCGTTGCCCACGATAGGCGACCCTAACAGGCCGTTCATGCTCCCCCGCCGGGGGAATGGCCAGGTCATGAGAGTGGGGTACAGGCTCGAGGCCGAGGTGTTCGGCCCTCGGGAGCCGATCCGGCAGGCGCACCGTGGGAGCGGGCCGGATTCGACTTCGCGGCGATCGGCGATCACTGCCATCCATGGCTGGCCGTGCAGGAACACTCGCCGTTCGCGCGGAACGTGCTGAGCGCGATCGCGGCGCAGACCGGCACGCTGGGGCCGGCGACCGGGGTGACCTGCCCCTCGATGCGCTACCACCCGGCGATCATCGCGCAGGCCGCGGCCACCCTGGCGATCATTTCGGAGGGGCGGTTCGCGGCTCGGGGTGGGCTCAGCACGGGGTCGGCCAGGGATTTCCCGTGCTAAGGGAAGAGCAGGCCCGGCTTGCCAGGTGTTGTAGCGCATCAACCTGCTGTGGCATCGGGGCTGCCGGCTGAGGCGCTCACCGGACGCCTTCGTCCGGATCACTATTCCGCTGCCGGCCGGGGATCGTTCACGGCGGACTGGGGCGTCGCCCCAGGCATTGATGGAACATATCAAGCGAGAGCCGGTCGAACTGGGTCATTGACCGCGCTGTCTAGCTTGGGCGCATGCGGATCCCGTTCGCCCGGACCAGCGCTGAGACCAACCTCTTCATGGAACTCAACCCGTGCTCGTGCGGGAACGGGGCCTTTCCCGGGCGGCAGCTGCCGTGGGGGATATCGGTACTGGAGGTGTCCCGTCAGCTGACGGTGCGGTACGACTGGGACTGCCCCGGATGCGGGACACACCGCGAGTTCGACTTCCGTACCCCGAAGGACCCGGAGCCGTTCCCCCGTCCCGGCGAACAGTTCCGCTGGGGTGACGGGACCACACCCTCCGAACTGCTCGACCCGGGTGAGTGGATGCTGGTCGCGGACCGGTACGCCGGATCCGTCCGGCTCACCGACCCGGACCGCCGGGTGCACTGCGCGATGGCCGCCGCGGCGGTCGACGAGGTGCTGCTCTTCGTGAAGCGCCGGCTGGTCGGGGCGCACGCGGTGCCCAGGTCGGCCTTCTGGACGCCGGTGGGCAAGGCCCGGTACGAGGAGATGCCGTTCCTCTTCGAGCGGCCGATGCTCGAGGTCACCCGGGACACGTACCGGAACCTCGCGAACGAGCCGTGAGGGATCAGGGATCGGGCTGGCGGACCGGTGGCCGGTGCAGGATGTTGCGCTGCGGCGTTTGACGGGGATCGACCCAGCGGGGCGGGATGAAGTCGGGTAGCCCGTCGGAGCCGCACCGCACCCGCCAGCCACCCTCGTGGACCAGCCGATGATGTCGGCGGCACACCATGACGCCGTTCGAGACATCGGTGTTCCCGCCCTCGGCCCAGGAGATCATGTGGTGGGCGTCGCACCAACGGGACAGCATGTCGCAGTCGGGGAAGGCACATCCGCCGTCCCGGGCCGCCATCGCCTGGCGCTGCGCCGGGCTGAACAACCGCCGGCCGCGGCCCAGATCCAGAGGCATCCCCTCACCGTTCAGAACGATCGGGACGAGCCCCGCGTCGCAGGCCATCCGCCGCGCGACCTCGGCGCTGACGCGGGCACCGCTCTCGGTGGTCGCCGCGCCGGTGCCGGTCAGCAGGGATTCGTAGTCGATGATCACGGTGACCTGCGACGACTGACCGCCACTGGTGGGGAGGTCTTCCGTGCGCATCGCCAACCGGCAGATCTCCACCAGCGCGTCGGCCCGCCGCTGCCGTGGTGACCGGTTGTCGCCGTGGCCGGCGCCCTCATCGCTGCCGAGGTGATCGGTGGAGACCTTGTCCCTCGCTCCGGGCGCCGGGGTGCACAGTGGCGCGAGCGCGGCCTGCACGACGGCGGCGTCCTCGACGGTCAGGCATCCGGTGATCCGGACGTTTCCGGCGACCGGCGCGCAGAGCGTGAGCCCGCGCCGCCACCAGGCGCGCTGTTCGGCCCGGCGGAGCGATTCCGCCTCGACACGCTCGGCCACTTCGGGCGCGACGTGCTCCAGGATGCGTTCGCCGAGGCGCCGGAGCCGGGACGGTTCGAACCGCTGTGCATGGCCGAGCAGCGCCAGTTCGGCCTCGCCGATGACGGCTTCGCCGACGGAATCCGGTAGGAAGGACACCGCCTCGCCGATCGCCCGGACCTGCTCGGCGCTGACCTTTCCGCTGGTCAACGCCTCGTCCAGCACGGGGCGCCGGTCGAGCAGACCGGCCGCGGCCACCATGGACCGGGCCGTGTGCAGATCGACCTTCAGCGCATCGCGGAGCCAGGCGGCGGTGTCGCGGGCGCCGTCCGCGGTCGCGTGCCCGCTCTGATCCAGGACCCGGACCAGGTGGGAGCGGGCCGCGGTGAGCGACTGGATCGTCTCGTGCAGCGCGCGGAGGCAGGCGACCGCCTCGGCGGTGGGCAGCTCGGAGGCAGGCCGGGCCGCCACCGCGACCGCGTCCTCTCTGAGCTGACTCATCGCCTCCCACATGCCCGCCATTCTCGGGCTCTCACGCGACGGCGCCAGACCCCGGACGCTCGCCCTGTGGATTGTGGATAACCTCGCGGGATCACCAGCCGCCGGGTGGAGACTGGACGGTTTGGCCATGGTCAGCTCGTCGGGTGGCTCGGGTCGTGTCCGAACCACCGCTCCCCGTCCCGGCGCGCCGCTGTGAACGTGCCGCCGCTGTCCCGGCTGCGGGCGGCTCGTCGAGGACGCCGATACGGCCGATCCGCGCCCGCGTGGTGTGGAGCGCATCGCCGGGCTTCCGCTGCCGCGGCTCCGTGGACGTCCGGCCGACCGGACGGGCGCATCCCGCTCCGCCGGTGGTCACCGCTGCCGAGATCCTGGCAGCCTGCGTCCAGCTTCTCTCTGCTTGACTGCCGGGGTGGGCTACTACGAGGTGCGACTGATCGGGACGGACGGTCTGACCAAGCCGGAGACGGCCGCGATCACGGCGATGGTGCGCGAGCTCGTGGCCGGGGGAGCGGCACTCGGCTGGGTCGACCCGCCCGAGCCCGACGAGGTGGAGTTGCTCCTCGCCGAGGTGACCACCGGGATCCACTCGGGGGACGCGGCGCTCGCGGTCGTCTTCGACGCGGAGGACGTGGTGGCCGGGTTCGGGTACTGGCGGCGTTACCTGCGGCCGACTCACCGCCCGCACGCCGACGTGGAGAAGCTGGCCATCGCCCAGTCCCTCCGGGGCCGGGGCGCTGGTCGGGCGGTGATGACCAGCCTGATCGCGGCGGCGCAGGCCCGGGGCGTCGAGGTGCTGACCCTGGACCTGCGGGGGGACAACACCCGGGCCGCCGTCCTCTACGAATCGCTGGGCTTCCACCGCTACGGCGTGCTGGAGCGTTTCGTGGCCGTCGGCGGCGCCCGGTACGACAAGCTGCTCTACGCGATCGACCTGCGCTGAACGATCTCGGTCACCCAGTCCACCGCGACCCTGGCCTGATCGGGCGGTCCGGCGTGCAGTCCGTCCACCACCAGCCAGACCCGGTCCGCCATCAGGTCGTCCCCGCCGAGCTCGCTGACGAGTGCGGCCACCTGTGTACGGCTGTCCGCCAGATACTGCTTGGCGACCCGTGCCGGCTCGTCGTTCTCGCCGGGGAACTCGGTCAGGTAGTTCCGGAACGCGCACCCCCGGTACCCCGGTCGCCGCACCATCTCGGCGATCTCCCCGACCAGGGTGACCAGTTTCGGTCCCGGCCCGTCCGCCCAGCGCAACGCCTCGGCCACCGACCGCTCCCGTTCGGTCCGGTACAACCGCAGATACGCCGCGGCGAGGGACGCCTTGCTGGGAAAATGCCGGTAGAGCAGGTTCTTCCCGCAGGCCGCGGCCTCGACCACCTGCGCCATCCCGACCGCGCGCACGCCGTACCGGTAGAACAGCCCGGCGGCCGCGGTCAGGACGGTGTCCCGGGTGCCCGGGACCGGCGTGCGTGCCATACCGCCAGCTTAGTGGACCAATCGGTCCATCCGGACATTCGATGCGATCAGCCGGCCACCGGACAGTTCGAGCACCCGGTCCACCAGGTCGAGTCCCTCCCCCCGGTGTGCGAACACCAGTACGGTCCGGCCACCCGCCGCGTCCAGCAGATCCGCCATCAGTGCCCGCGCCCCGGCCTCGTCGATCCCCTCGGTGGGCTCGTCCAGTACCAGCACGTCCGGTTCCGCGAGCAGCGCCCGTGCCGTGGCGAGCCGCCGCCGCTGCCCACCCGAGATCGTGCTTCCCCCGGTGCCCAGCCAGGTGTCCAGCCCGTCCGGAAGCCCGGCCAGCCACCCACCGAGCCCGACCCGGCGCAGCACCTCCACCAGTGCCGCGTCGCTCACTCCGGGCGCCGCGAGCCGCAGGTTCTCACGCACCGTCGACGCGAACACGTGCCCCGTCTCCTCCCCGACGACCACGATCTTCCCTCCGGCGCGGACCTCCCCGCTCCGTGCGGGCAGCAGCCCGCCGGCGACCGCCGCCAGCGTCGACTTCCCGGCCCCCGACCGCCCGGTGACAGCCACCCGTTCCCCGCGCCGCAGTTCGAGATCCAGCCCATCGAGCGCCGCGGCCCCTGTGGGATCCCACCCGGCCACCAGCCCCCGCACACACAGCGTCCCCGTTTCGGCGGTCTGATCCCCGCGGTCGGCGTCCGGGTGGGCTTCATCCGCGGGGAGGCACTCCTGAGCTCCTGCCGAAGCCGGAACCGGATCGGCCGTCAGGGCGGCCACCCTCGCCTCCGCACCGGCCGCGTGCCGCCGCGCGATCGCCGCCTCCGGCAGCGCCACCAGCGACTCCCCGAGCGCCACCACGCCCAGCAGCAGCACCGCGTTCCACTCCGCCGACAGCCCGCCACGCGCCAGCGCCATCGCCGCCCCGGCCACCGCGATTCCCCACCCCAGGTGGGCCAGCGCCAGGCTCAGACCACCGGTCCGCGCCTGCCGCGCCTCCAGCTTCGCGAGGGTGTCACTGCGCGTTTCCGGTACGCCCGCAGCCCCGCCCCCGCCCCCGATCTCCTCGACGCCGTCTACCGCTTCGACCAGCGCGTCGCGCAACTCCGCACGGGCCTTCCCGGTGGCCGCCTCCTGCCGGTCCGCCAGCCACCCGGCCGTCATCGGCGCCACGACTCCCGCCACGACCACCCCGGCGGCCAGCGGAATCGCGATCACCGGCGCCGCCCAGACGGCCGCCACCCCGGCGATCCCGGCCGTCAGCGCCGCCGCGGCAGCCGGCAGCCGTCCCCGGAGCAGCCCGTCCACGCGGGCGTCCACGTCGTCGACCAGACGAGTGAGCAGTTCCCCGCGCCGGTGCAGTCGCGGCCCCGGCACGCGCGGGATCAGCTCCGCGTAGACCCGGGCCCGTCGCCTCCCCAGCCGTGCGAACGCCACATCGTGTGCCACGAGCCGTTCCAGGTACCGCAGCAGCGGACGTGCCACCGCGCTACCTCGCACCAGCACGACCGCCGCCGACAGCGTCAGCACCGGCGGCAACGAGGCGGCCCGCACCAGCAGCCAGGCCGCGGCCCCGGTGAGCACCAGCCCCCCGATCGACGCCGCAGCCCCGAGCACGACGGCGACCCCGACCCGCCGCCCCGCTCCCTCCGCCTCGTCCCGCCTCGTCTGGTCCCGCTCCACCGCGACCTCGTCCACGCCGGCAGAGACGTCCACGCCGGCAGAGACATCCACGCCGGCAGAGACATCCACGTGGGCAGAGACGGCCACGTGGGCAGAGACGTCAGAGCCAGTACCGCTGTCCACGCCGGCGGAGGCGGCAGGGTCTGCAGGGATGTCAGAGCCTGCAGAGACGCCAGGGCTGGCTGGGCTGGCAGGCGTGGCGCCCGCGCCCGCAGCCGGGCGGCCCGTACTCGCCTCCGCCACCGTGGGCGGATACACCGTCACGACCCGATCCGCCGCGTTCAGCAGAGCGGGCCGGTGCGCCACGACCAGCACCGCGCACCCACGCTCCGCGAATTCCCGCAACCGCCCCACGACCAGCCGCTCCGCCGCCGCGTCCAGATGCGCCGTCGGCTCATCCAGCAGCAGCGTCACGACCGGGGTCGCCCGCGGTAGAGGCCCGCTCCCCGAGAGGCGCGACACCCTGAGATCGCCGCTCCCCCCGGACCGGGAAGCCTCGGACGGCTCCCCGTGCACACCCCGGCCCGACCGCTCAGCGGTCGTCGCGGTCGTCGCGGCCCCCCGCCCGGCCCGGTACAGCAGCGCCGCGAGCGCCAGCCGCTGCCGCTGCCCGGCCGAGATCCCGCCCCCGTGCTCCCCGAGCGCCGTACCCGCCCCGATCTCCCCGTCCAGCCCGACGGTCTGCAGCGCTGCCCGGATCTCCCCCAGGGAGGCACCCTCGGGGAACACGTCCCCCACGACGCGCGCGTGCGGCAGCGACGGCTTCTGCGGCAGGTAGAACGCCGTCCCCACCGCGACAGCGCCCGCCTCCGCCGGATGCAGCCCGGCCAGCACCCGCAGCGCCGTGGTCTTCCCCGTCCCCGACTCCCCGCGGAGCGCGACCATCTCCCCGCCGCGCACCGCCAGCTCATCGAGCCGTACGGCATCCCCGGCCACCCCGTCATAGCGCGCCCGCAGCCCGGCGGCGACCACCCCCCACCGCACCCCGCGGTCGGAGTGGGACCCCCCGGAGACCACCCCCACAAAGGACGCGGCGGCACCGGATGCCGCGACGCCGGCGGAACGGACACCGGCGGAACGGACGCCGGGAGAGGGGACGTCCGGCGCGGACACCGGAGACGTCAGGATCTCGTCCACATCGGCGATCACCGCGCTCGCGTCCGTCGACGCGTGGTACTTCGCCGCCATCTCCCGCAGCGGCCGGTACGCCTCCGGCGCCAGCAGGATCACCAGCAGCGCCGGCCCCAGCTCCATCGACCCGGCCGCCACCCGTAGCCCCGCCTCGACCGCGATCAGCCCCACCGACAGCGTTCCCACCAGGTCGAGCGCCGTCGACGACAGGAACGCCACCTTGAGCACCCGCATGGTGGCCCGCCGGTGCCGGTCGGTCAGCTCGGCGATCACGCCGATCTGCCGTTCTGCCCGCCCGTACATCCGCAGTGTCCCGAGCCCGCGCACCACGTCGAGGAAGTGCCCGGCCAGCCGCGCGTCGGCCGCCCACCGCTGACGCGCCCGGGCCTGCGTCGCCCACCCGATCAGCGCGCCGAGAACCGGGATCAGCGGCAGCGTGACCAGCGCGATCAGGCCGGACGCCGGGTCCACCAGCGCCATCACCACGATCACCGCCGGTGGCAGCAGTACCCCGAGCACCAGCGACGGCAGGTACCCGGAGAACCACGGCCGGAGGGCGTCCAGCCCGGTGCCGAGCACGGTGCTGAGCCGGCCCTGCCCGTACCCGGCGACCCAGCCGGGCCCCCTGCGTACGATCGTCGCCAGAAGTGACCGGCGCAGCTGGCCGGTCACCCGCGCCGCGGTCCGCCGCGCCACCACCTGCTCGGCCCAGGCGAGTAGCCCGCGCGCCGTGAACGCGCCCGCGAGCAGCGCGACCGCCTCCCCGCGCGAGTCACCCGGCAGCCACCGGGCCACCCCCGGCCCGGCGATCGCCAGCGTCAGCGCGTACGCGATCGCCAGCGTCACCGCCGCTTGACCGCTCCCGATCAGGGCGAGCAGTGCGATCCCACCCCGGCTGGCTCGCGCGTGCCGTAGCAGCCGCGGATCGATCGGCCCGCGCGATTCCCGCCGCCCCGGCATCCGTCCCCGCTCGTCGCGGGCGGATTCCGCCGAGCCCGCGCCGACACCCGAAACCGCCGCGCTGCCGGAGCCCGCCGCGCTGCCGGAGCCCGCCGCGCTGCCGGAGCCAGCGCCTCGCCCGCCCGGCACCGCCTTCCCCGTGGACCCGAACGCCATCGCACTCACGACGCCACCCGTTCGCTGGCGATCCGCCGCCGGAACACCCAGTATGACCAGGTCTGGTACGCGACCACCCCGGGCAGCACGATCACCCCCGCCACCGTCAGCAGGCGCAGCGCCGAGGGTGTCGCCGCCGCCGACTCCCGGGTCAGCGACCACGCCGGATCCAGCGTGCTCAGCAGCACCACGTCCCCGTGCGCCGTGAACACCGCGACCACCGCCCCGGCGACCCCGGCCGCGATGACCGCGAACGCCCGTCCCTCCCAGCCCCGCCGGGCGAGTAGTCCCGCCCCGAAGCTGAGTGCCGCCGCGAGCAGGGTCAGCTTCGACCCGGTGGCGATCCCGGCCGCGAGCAGCGCCACCGCCCCGAGGCTGCCGCCGTGCTTGGCCAGGGCGCGGGCCCGCCGCCGGACCGGCCCGGTGGTCCGCAGCGCCAGGAACGCCGCGCCGAGCAGGATCGCCCCGAGCAGCGCGGCGCCCGCGCCGAGCCCGGCAGCCGGGGTGAAGAGCGGTGACAGGCTGCGCCCGAGCCCGCTGCCGGTGACCGATCCGTCCGCGCCGAGCGCCAGCCCGTCCACGAAGACCCCGAGCTGCGCGCCCCAGAGCAACACTATGCCGGCCGACGACCCGGCGAGCAGCAGGTCGCAGCGCCGCCGCCAGCCGGGGGAGTCGTGCTTGCCGCGGAATTCGAGGGCTACCCCGCGGACCGCCAGCAGCAGCAGGATCGCGACCATCGGCAGGTAGAGCGCGGAGAGCAGGACCGCGTACCAGTCGGGGAACGCCGCGAAGGTGACCCCGATCGCGGCGACCAGCCACACCTCGTTGCCGTCCCAGAACGGCCCGACCGTACGGATGACCGCACCCCGCTCGTGGTCGTCGCGCCCGAGTAGTGGCGCGAGGATGCCGACGCCGAAGTCGAAGCCCTCGAGGACGAAGTAGAGCACCCAGGCGAGGACGAGGATCGCGAACCAGAAGGTGATCATGAGGGGGGTCTCCTAGTAAGCCGGGGCGAGTTCGGCTGACTTATCAGAAATATCCGAGATATCAGGACGCAGCGGCTTCCGCGACAGGTGGACGACGAGCCTGCACCACGCCACCGCCAGGAACCCGTAGATCACGGTGAACCCCACCAGCGATGCGATCACCTCGGCACTCGTCAGCCCCGGCGAGATCCCGTCCGACACCTTGGAGATCCCGAACGCGAGCCACGGCTGCCGCGCCGTCTCGGTGAACACCCACCCGAACGTGTTCGCCGCCGCGGGCAGTGCCGGCGAGATCAGCAGCACCCGCTTCACCCAGGTGGGCGTACCCGAACCCATCTGCAGGAAGCGGGGCAGAAGCGGAATCCGGAGGCGGCGCGAAGCGGCCGACACCCAGAGGTAGTACGCCGCGAACGCCATCCCCAGCACCCCGGCCCCGATCATCAGCCGGAACGTCCAGAACGCCACCGGGATCATCGGCACGTAGCTCCCGGCCCCGTACTGCGCGCTGTACTGCGCCTGCAGGTCGTCGATCCCCTGGACGGTCCCGTTGAACGACCCGGTCCCCAGGAACGAGAGCAGCTTCGGGATCTCGATGGTCAGGAACGGCTTCTCGTGCCCGAGCCTGCCGAGCGCGAAGACCGAGAACGGCGCCCCGGTGGTGGTCTCGTAGAGCGCCTCGGCGGCCGCCATCTTCATCGGCTGCACCGCGGTCATCACCTTGCCGAGGTGGTCCCCGCTGAGCGCGGTCCCGGCCCCGCCGATGAGCATCAGCCACGCGCCGAGCCGCCCCAGCGTCCGGAAGGCGTTGTCCGCGACAGTGCGCCACACCCCGATCGCCATCAGCAGCCCGCCGCCGGCCATCATCGCCCCGGCCATCGTGTGCGGGAACGCGGCGAGCACCACCTCGTTGGTCATCAGTTCCCGGAAGCTGGTCAGGTGGGCGCGCCCGGTGGTGGCATCGATGGCGTACGCGACCGGGTTCTGCATGAACGAGTTCGCCGCCAGGATGATGTACGCCGAGAGCAGCGTCCCCACCGCCACGATCACGATGGTCGCCGTGTGCACCGCCCGGGGCAGCCGTTCCCACCCGAAGTACCAGAGCGCCAGGAACGTCGCCTCGAGGAAGAACGCGAGCATCCCCTCGATCGCCAGGGTCGGCCCGAACACGTCGCCGTAGAACTTCGCGAACGCGCTCCAGCCGAGCCCGAACTGGAACTCCTGCACCAGTCCGGTGACCACGCCGACCGCGAAGGTGACGATCAGCAGCTTGCCGACGAACTTGGTGAGCAGCAGGTGCCGTTCGTTCCGCGACCGCAGCCAGGCGATCTGGAGCCCGGCCGCGGTCGCGCTCAGGCAGATCGAGAGCGGCACGAACAGGTAGTGGTAGATCGTCACGACCGCGAACTGCAAGCGCGTCAGGTCGAGCACGTCCATCGGGTAGCCCCTTCTACGACTCTTCGTAGTAGATACTACGCAACGTAGTACGACTGGCCCTAGTAGGATGGGACACATGGCACTTGGCGACCTCGAACGTGAGGTCATGGCACAGCTCTGGGACGCTCGCGAGCCGCTGACCGTACGGCAGGTTCACGAGCGGGTCGGCCGCGACCGTGATCTGGCGTACACGACCGTGATGACCGTGCTCGACCGCCTCGCCAAGAAACGCCTGGTGATCCAGCAGAAGGCCGACCGCGCGTACCGGTACGTGCCGGCGCAGAGCCGCGAGGAGATGACCGCGGCCCTGATGATGGACGCGCTCAGCTCCACCACCGACCAGGACGCCGCCCTCGCGTACTTCCTGGGCCAGCTCCCGCCGGGTACCCTTGCGGCCGCCATGGAAGAAGCTAAAAACAACGAGACGTGACGGCACTCGTCCTGGGTGCGCTCGGGCTGACCCTCTCGCTGGTCGTCCCGGGTGTGCTGGCCGCCGCACGCTGGCCGGACCGCGCGCCGGCCGCCGCCGTCCTGCTCTGGCAGGCGATCACCCTGACCGCGGTGCTCTGCGCCCTCGGTGTGGTGCTCGCCGGCCCCGAGGAACTGACCCGCGAGGCCGGCGCCGAGCACCCGATCACCGCCGCCGCGCTGGTCTTCTCGCTCCTGGTGGCCGGGACGATCGTGATCCGGCTGCTGATCTCGCTCGGCCGGGTGACCTACCGGGCGCGGGCGCGACGGGCCCGGCACCGGATGCTGGTCGACCTGCTCGACCGGGTGGAGCGCCACCAGGAACTGAGCGGCGACGAGGTACGGGTCCTCGACGGCCCCCTGCCGCTGGCCTACTGCGTCCCCGGGCGCGAACCCCGCGTGGTGCTCTCCGACGCCGTGCTGCGTGTGCTGGACGCCCCGCAGGTCGACGCGGTCCTCGCCCACGAGCGGGCGCACCTGCGGCACCGGCACGAGCTGGTGATGGAGAGCTTCACCGCGTTCTATCAGGCCGTGCCGCCGCCGCTGCGGAGCCGGGCGCCGCTGGACGCCGTACACGAGCTGCTGGAGATGGTGGCGGACGACGCCGCGCGCCGCCGCACCGGGCCGGACCCGCTGCGGGCCGCGCTCGCCCGTCTCTCCGACGCCGTGCCGCTCGCCGGGGAGGCCGCGCCGGCCGGCCGGGCGGGGGAGGCGCGGCGCCGCCGACTGGACCGCCTGGACGGCCCGGACCGGACCTCGAGCCCCCTCACCGCCGTTGCCGGCGCCGGGGCGATCGGGCTCGTCGTGCTACCCACCGTGATCGTCGTGGTGCCCTGGCTCACGCTGGCCCTGAAAGCCTGGCCGTTTCGGTGACCCTGCGTATCGGGGGGTGTGCGTGCGGTATCCCTCCCGGCGCGCGCTTCATTTGGCCCCATGATCCGAGTACGGTGGTCCCCGGTTCGGCAGCCCCCCATCGTCCATCCGGCCGATCTGACGAACCACCGCCTAATCGCCGAGAGGCGAGCCGGGGACCCACGTTCCCGGGGTGAAGCCGCGTACCCCGCGGCCGGGCGTGCTTCCCGCCCGAACCCGACAGCTAACCCGGTCGGCGGCCGAGTGGGAAGAAAGGACAACGCGCCCACGTGAAACGGATTGGTGTGCGCGGCCTGGTGCACAGTGTGCTGTGCGCCGTCGCCGCGGCCGGAATCGTTCTCACCGGTCCTGCAGTTGCCCACGCCACACCCTCGCCGTCCAGCGTCGAGGACAAGATCGACAAGCAGTGGAACGAGCTCGAGCCCGTCATCGAGGACTACAACGACGTGCACGGCAAGCTGACCAAGCTGCAGAAGCAGCAGAAGGATCTCGCCAAGAAGCTCGATCCGCTGGAGGCTCAGGTCGAGGCCGCGATGAAGGACGTGCGCGGTCTCGCCGCGGACGCCTACATGCAGGGCCCGCCGAGCGTCTTCACGGCTCTCCTGGAGAGCGGCTCGGCCGACGGACTGACCGAGAAGCTCACGTATCTCGACCAGTTCTCCCAGAGCCGCGAGGATTCGATCGCCAGTGTGGTGAAACTGCGCAACAAGTACGCCGCCGACAAGCAGACCCTGGACAAGCTTGCCGCCGAGATCTCCACCCGCGACGCCGACCTGAAGACCAAGAAGGTGGCGATCGAGAAGGAGATCACGTCGCTCCAGAAGCTGCGGCTGACGGCGTACAAGGCGTCGGACGCCGACGACGGCCCGTACAAGACGGGGCCCTGCCCGGTCACCTACACCAACGACAAGGGTGGACGGGCCGCTCAGAAGGCGTGCGACCTGATCGGCAAGCCCTACGTCTTCGGCTCGGAGGGTCCGAACAGCTACGACTGCTCGGGTCTGACGAAGGCGGCGTGGGCCTCGGTCGGCGTCAGCCTGGAGCACTACACGAAGGATCAGTGGAACTCCACCAAGGCGGTCAGCCGGAGCGAATTGAAGCCCGGCGACCTGGTCTTCTACTACTCCGACGTGCACCACGTGGCCATCTACATCGGTGGCGGCATGGTGGTCCACGCCCCGCACACGGGCGACTATGTGCGGATGGCGACGATTGATCGAGGGCCGATCGCGGGCTATCGCCGACCGGCTTAGTGGTCATTCCGCGCAGAGGGCCGCTTCCGCTCCGGCGGTGGCGGCCCTCTCTGCCCCGGCTTCTCCCGTACGCCCGGAAGCTTCTCCCGTACGCCCGGAGCAGTGCGGTCACCCGCCCCGATGATGGTCGAGCAGCCTCCGCAGCAGTCTGGTGAGCTGCTCCCGCTCGGCCTCCGACAGCGGCTCCAGCAGTTCGTCCTGGACCTCGGCCACCCGTTCCCCCAGCTCCTTCGCTCGCGCCGCCCCCGCCCCGGTCAGCGTGATCACGTTCCGCCGCCGGTCCGCCGGATCGGGTGACCGGGCCACGAAGCCGGCCCCCTCCAGCTCGTTCAGCGCGCCGACCAGGTCGCTGAGATGGATCCCGGTCCGCCGCCCGAGCGCCGCCTGACTGGCCGCCCCGTCCGCCTCCAGCGACGCCAGCAGCCGGTAGTGGTATCCCCGCGCCCCGACCGCCGCGAACCCGTCCCCGACGAGCCGATGCGCGTACGCGGCCGTCTGTGACAGCAGCCAGCTAGCCAGATGATCCATGTGTCCAGGATAACATTGGCCCTCCTAACGTTAGTGAGTCTAACGTTAGTCATATGAACGTTAGAGACATGAATGAATTCCGCCTCCACGTCCCCCGGTCCGACCTCGACGACCTGCATGCCCGCCTCGCCGGTGCCCGCTGGCCCGATGAGCTCCCCGGTGCCGGCGCGAGCGACGACTACGGCATCCCGCTCGCCCGGGTCCGCGCGCTCGCCGCCCACTGGGCCGCCTTCGACTGGCGCGCCCACGAGGAAGAGTGGAACGCCCTCCCGCAGTACGTCGCCGAGATCGGCGGCGACCGCGTCCACTTCCTGCACCTGCGCCACCCCGACCCGCACGCGTTCCCGATCGTGCTGACCCACGGCTGGCCGGGTTCCAGCGTCGAATTCCTCGACGTGGTGCGCCCCCTCGCCGAGCACTTCCACGTCGTCGTCCCCGCCATCCCGGGCTTCGGCCTCTCCGGCCCCACCACCCGCCCCTGGGGGGTGCGGCGCGTCGCCACCGCCTGGGCCGCGCTGATGTCGGCCCTGGGCTACTCCCGCTACGGCGCCCAGGGCGGCGACGTGGGCGCCGGCGTCTCCCTCCACCTGGCCGCCGTCGCCCCCGGCGAGGTCGCCGCCGTCCACGTGAACTACCTCCCGACGCCCCTCCCGCCGGGTACTCCCGCGTCCTTCGGCGATTCTCTCTCCGATGCCGACCGGTCCCGCCTCGCCGCGATCACGGCCTTCGCCGCCCGCCGTCACCCGCACCAGATCCTCTTCGCGGCGACGCCGCAGACCCCGGCCTACGCCCTGAACGACTCCCCGGTGGGCCTGCTGGCCTTCCTGGCCGAGAAGTTCGACCGCTGGTCCGACCCGTCCACCCCGGTCCCCGTGGACCGCGTCATCGCCGACGTCGCCCACCACTGGCTGTTCCGCACCGCGGCGTCCTCCGCCCGCTTCTTCAAGGAGACCGGCCTCGGCGCCCCACCGGCCCCGTGCCGGGCTCCGGTGGGCGTGGCGGTCCTCCCCGCCGACATCACCCGGTCCGTCCGCCCGCTGGCCACCCGGCGCTACACCATCCCGCACTGGACGGAGTTCCCCCGCGGCGGCCACTTCGCGGCTCTGGAGGTCCCCCGCCTCTTCACCGCGGACGTCACCACCTTCTTCCGGACCCACGCCCCATGACCCCTCCCGGTACGCCCGGGCCCGCGCGAACCGGTCGCTCCGGTCGCCGCGCGCGAGGTCCTGGCTGGTTCCCGGGGGTGTCCCGGGGTCCCCGGGGCACCCGTGGGGGCCGGCCGAGAGGGGCGACCGGGCGGTGGTGCGGCCCGCGCACGGGAAGCGCGGGCATAATCGCCTCTCATGAGCGACGCCTTGATCGACAGCCTCACCGCGGCGGTGCAGGCCCGCCCCGACGACCTGCCGCTCCGGCTGCACCTCGCCGAACTGCTGGTCTCCGCCGGTCGCCCCGCCGAGGCCATCGGCCACGCCGCTCAGGCCCTCGCGGGCGACCCCGCCAACCCGGCCGCCCAGCGCCTGATGGCCGCCGCCCTCGGCACCACGCCCCACAGCGGCCCCACCGGTTCCGCGCTCGCCGAGCCCGCCACCCCCGGCTCCACGGGTTCCGCACTCACCGAACCCGCCGCCCCCGGCCTCGCCGGTCCTATCGCTCCCGGCGCCACCACCCCCGATTCATCCGGGCGAATCGGAAATGTCGACAATGGGAGCGCCGCGAACGGCGCACCGACCGGGAACCACGCAGCCGGACCGGCGAGCGGGACCGGCGCGGCCGACCCGGTGAGCGGCGCCGACCCGGCCGGAAACGGCACCGGCGCGCCGGGCAACGGGGCCGGCGTCGACTGGGCGGCCATGGAGGAGCAGTTCGGCGACGTCGTCCCGCCCCGCTTCGCCGCCGGAGACCAGCACGAGCCCGTCCAGGGCCACGCCGACCGCGCCTTCGACGTCGAGCGCTCCACCGTCACCCTCGCCGACGTCGGCGGGATGGCCGAGGTGAAGAAGCGCCTGGAGGTCTCCTTCCTCGCTCCGCTGCGCAACCCGAAGATGCGCGCCCTCTTCGGCAAGAGCCTCCGCGGCGGCCTGCTGCTCTACGGCCCGCCCGGCTGCGGCAAGACCTTCCTGGCCCGCGCGGTCGCCGGAGAGATGGGCGCCTCGTTCGTCTCGCTCAGCATCACCGACGTGCTGAACATGTGGGTCGGCAGCTCCGAGCGGAACCTGCACGACCTCTTCGAGTCGGCCCGTACCCACGCGCCCTGCGTGCTCTTCCTCGACGAGATCGACGCGCTCGGTCACAAGCGCAGCCAGCTGCACTCCTCGGCGATGCGCACCGTGGTGAACCAGCTGCTCACCGAGCTCGACGGCGTCCAGGGCGGCAACGAGGGGGTCTTCGTCCTGGCCGCCACGAACGCCCCGTGGGACGTGGACGCGGCGCTGCGCCGTCCCGGGCGGCTGGACCGGACCGTGCTGGTGCTCCCGCCGGACCGGGCCGCCCGCGCCGCGATCGCCGAGTACCACCTGCGCGACCGTCCGGTGGCCGGCGTCGACCTGGACGGGGTGGCCGCCGCGACCGAGAACTTCTCCGGCGCGGACATGGCCCACCTCTGCGAGACGGCCGCCGAGTTCGCCATGCGCGACTCGATCGCCACCGGCGAGATCCGGATGATCAACCAGTCGGACATGCTGGCCGCCGCCCGCGAGGTCCGGCCCTCCACCGACGCCTGGTTCACCACCGCCCGCAACGTCGCAATGTTCGCCAACCAGAGCGGCGAGTACGACGACCTGGCCGCGTACCTCAAGAAGCGCAAGTCTCGGTGACGGCGGCGTCGCGCGCGCGACTGCTCGCCGACCTGGGACGTTACGCCGCCGCCGAGGAGGAGATCCGGATCGGTCTGGCGGCCGCGCCCGGCGACCCGGAACTCCTCGTGCTGCTCGCCGCGGTGCTCCGCCTGCAGCGCCGGCACGAGGAGGCGCTCGCCGCGAACACGCTGACCGGCGCCGCCGCGTGCGTCGAGCGGGCCGAGTCCCTGCTGGCTCTCGGCCGTACCCCGGAGGCGATCGGCAGCGCGACCGAGGCGATCGGCCTGCGCCCCGCCGAGCCGGACGGCTACCGGGTCCTGGCGCGGGCCCGCGCGGCGGCCGGCGAGTTCGGCACGGCGCGCGACGCCGCCCGGCAGGCCCTCGCGCTCGGCCCCCGCTCGGTGCCCAGCCTGCTGGTCCTCGCCGAGGTGGAGCGCCTCGCCGGGCGGACCCGTGCCGCCGCCCGGGCCACCCGCGCGGCGCTCGCCGAGGATCCGGAGAGCCCGGGCGGCCGCTGGCTGATCGCCGTCCTCAACGCCGAGCGCCTGCACGTCGGCGAGGCGATGCGGGGGCTGCGCGCGCTCGCCGCCGACCATCCCGGCCGGATCGAGGGCACCGCCCTGGCCTGGCCGGTCCTCGGGCTGCTCGCCGGGTTGCGCCGGGGTCTCGGGGTGGGCGTGCCGCTGGTGGTGGCGGTCCTCCTGGCGGAACACCGGTGGCCGCCCTCGGCCGGGTTCGCCCGTGCCGTCGCGCTGGTCGTCGCGGGGGTGATGGCCGGGTTCGCCGCCCGGGTTCTCCTCCCGGCGGGCCGCCTGCCCTGGCGGTCGCTCGGCCTGCTGCCGCGCCGCCGGGTGCGTGCCGTCGCCCTGGTCGCCGCCGCGGCCTCGGTCACGCTGCTTCTCGCGTACGCCGCGACGGGCGGGTGGGCTCCCCTCCTGCTCGCCCTGGGGGCCACCCTGGTGCTGCTCGCGACCGGTAGGGCCGAACGAATGTAACGGCCGTGTTTCCGGTGCGCGTTACATCACTTCCGCCGGTAAAAACTTGCCCAGCAGGCAAGATCGGTCGGATGCTGACTCCCTCAGCGTCGACGGGGGAGAGCGTCATGGCGAATTCAGGCTCACCTTGACCGGCCGTCACCCGCGCGCCGCCTCCGGGTGCCGCGGGTTCACCCGCCCGTCATCACGCCGTCCCGCTCCCGAGGAGCCAGCCGTGAGCGTCGCCACCCCGGCCACCCCAGCCGTCCCAGCCGTCCCAGCTGTCCCGGCCGTCCCGGGGAACCCGGTCCCGGCCGCCCCGCGTTCCCGGCTTCTCGCCGCGCTGCGCGAGCTCGGCCTGGTCGCGGTCCTCTTCCTGGTCTACAAGATCGGTCGCCTGGCCGCGAACGGTCACGTCGGCGAGGCCTTCGACAACGCGCGTACCGTCTGGGATCTGGAACGCCGGCTGCACCTCCCCGGCGAGCTGAGCGCCCAGCACACCCTGCTGGGCCTCGGCACCCCCGTGATCGAGCTGATCAACAGCTACTACGCGTACGTGCACTTCCCCGCCACCGCCGCCTGCCTGATCTGGCTGTACCTCTACCGCCCCGCGCACTACCGCTGGACCCGCAACGTGCTGGTCATCCTCACCGGCACGGCACTCGCGGTGCACTTCGTCATCCCCCTCGCGCCGCCCCGGATGCTGACCGACACCGGCATGCTCGACCTCGGCCGCCTCTACGGCCCGGCCGTCTACGGCGCCCCGGAGACCGACCAGCTCTCCAACCAGTACGCCGCCATGCCGAGCCTGCACTTCGGCTGGGCGCTGGTGGTGGCGATCGCCCTGATCACCGCGACGTCGGCCCGCTGGCGGGGGCTCTGGCTGATGCACCCGGCGATCACCCTGGTGGTCATCGTGACCACCGGCAACCACTACTGGCTCGACGCGATCGCCGCCTCCGCCCTGCTCGGCCTGGCCTACTTCGTGACCCGCTACCAGCGCCCCGGCGCGGCCACCGCCCTACCCGTGCCCGCCCCGTCCGTGACCTCCCCGTCCGTGCCCTCCCCGCTCATGCCCGCTCCACCCCTGCCCGCTCCACCGGTGCCCGCCCCACCGGTGCCCGCGCTGGCACGGGTCGCGCCGTCCCTGCCCGCGCGGGCAGGAGTCGCGCGGGCAGGAGTCGCGCGGGCACGGGCGGCGGTGAACGTCCCGGCGCTGGGCGTCTCGCTGGCCGCGGCGCTGGGCGCACCCGCCCTCGGCGTCCCGGTGACCGTCCCGGCGCCCGCCCCCGTGCCGGTCCCCGCACCCGCCCCGCCCGAGGAACCCCGCCGGCCGGTCTAACCCCCGAGCTGCTGGAGGAAGTCGCTCAGCACCTTGCGCCGGTTCTCCGCCAGCGGGTCGTCCGGGTCGTCGGGCTCGGCCAGGTACGCCCGGCAGCACGTCCGGCACAGGTCGAGCAGCGTGGTGCGCTCCTCGAAGATCCGCCGCCGGGCCGGACCGGCGCTGTTCCGCTCCCGCAGCCGGATCTCCTCCAGCTCCCGGTAGAGGCCGTCCAGGACCAGGTGGAACGCGGCATCCCGGTTACCCGGGTCGTCCCGGACCAGCCCGCGCATCGCCTCCTCGACGGTGGCGCCCGGCGCGCCCTCGAGCCGTTTCAGTGTGGCCCGGACCACCAGGAGCCGCCGTTCCCGGACCGACTCCGGATCGGTCCAGGAACCGAAGTCCCGGGCGATCTCGGCCGGATCCGGCCCCGGCCCGCCCGCGGTGATCCACCGGAGGTACACCCGGCCCAGCAGCCGCTTCCCCGCGTCCTCCGTGTCGCCGGCGAGCAGGGTACGGGTCCGGGCCACCGCCGAGGCGAACCGCCCGGTGCCGAGGTCGACGGTGATCCGGGCCCGTTCGATCCGGCCCCCGGGCGCGAACACCACCGTGGCCGCCGCGTCCAGCACCCGGTACGCCTCCGTGTGCAGCCCCAGCGCGCAGAGCAGTTCGGCCTGGTCGGCCGGCGGCCCGGACGCCCCGCGCAGCCGTGCCGTCCACCCGTCCAGGGTCCGGACAGCGCCCTCCACGACCTCGCGGGCCGTGCCGGTGAGCTCCCCGTCCGCGTGCCCGGCCAGCGTCATCGCCTCGCGGACGATCTGCGGCTGGGCGAAGCCGGGGGCGTCCAGGATGCCCAGGTACCGCTCCGGCACCGCCGCCCGGACCCAGGACTCCCCGGTGGCCCGGTACCGGCCGGGGAACTGTGGGTCGTCCCCCTCGGCCTCGGTGAACACCTGGTCCAGGGCGACCCGGCAGGCCACGCCGGCGAGCTGGTTGAGCTCCGCGACCAGCGTCGCCGGATCCCGGTTGCCGCGGAACTGCTGGACCGCCGCGACGGTCGCGTCGTCGTCCCCGTCGAGCGGCATCCCGTCGATCCGGCGGAGCCCGGCGATCACGTCGCCCGAGTAGACCGAGAGACACCAGGTCCGGTCCTGGGAGAGCAGGCCCCGCAGCCGCTGCTTCTGCCGGAGGAGCCGGTCCACCAGCGCGGCGTGCCCGGCCCCGTCGGCCTCGGCCGTGCCCGGGCGGCCCGGCGCGGTCAGCGTCGCGGCGCACAGCTCCGCGAACGGTCCCGCGATCCGCCGGGGGAGGTGCTCGCACGCGGCCCGCGCCTCGGCGACCGCCCGGTCCCGGGCCGCCGCCAGGGTCTCCTCCGGCGCGTCCGGTGCGACGCCCAGCCGCAGCCGTGCCCCGCTCCCGGCGAGCCGCCGGTTCAGGATCTCCAGCCGCAGGTGCCGCTCGTACGCCGCCATCCGCCCGCTCCCCGCGAGGATCGCGGTCACCTCGGGGGCGCGTTTCTCCTCCGCGTCGTGGTTCTCGGCCGGCACGGTCAGCGCCAGGGTCCCGAACGCCCCGGCGAGGACCCCGTGGACCCTGGCCCGCTCCGCGGCGTGGCCCCGGGGGTCACCGGCCGCCAGGTCCCGGGCGTAGAGGGCGGTGAGGTACGCCTGCCACCCCTCCGCCGCCGCGGGCAGGTCCCCGGCGACGGTCTGCGCGGCCGCCAGGTTGTGCAGCACCACCGGGTCGTACGGGTCGTCGCCCAGCATCCGGCTCCACAGTCGCCGGGCGTGCGCGGTGTGCCCCAGCCGGTACGCCGCCTCCGCCTCCCGGCCGCGGACCTCCCGGACCAGCAGGTGCCGTGCCTCCCCGGGCGGCATGCCGTCCAGGGCCGCGTGCGCCTGGGTGAAGACCTCGCCCATGGTGGCGTCCGCGATCGCCAGCGCCGAGGCGACCAGTTCCCGCCCGGTGCCGGACGGCTCGGGCCGGGCCGGGCGGGCCGGCGGCCGGTCCGCCGTGCCGGGCAGCAGGGCGTCGCGCAGCGCCGCCACGCCGGCCGAGGGCGGTCCGTCGCCGGTGGTCTCGCCGAGGGCGGTCCGCGCCGCCTTGAGCTGTTTGCGGGCCTGCCCGTGCCGGGTGTTCTGGAGCTTCTGCTTGACCGCGCCGTAGCGCCGCTGCAGATCCTCGGACGGCAGGTCGCCCACCGCGTCCCACTCCGCGAGCAGGGCGGCGACCAGCGGTTTCAGTGCCCCGGTCACCTCCTCCAGGGCCGCGACGTCGGCCGCCAGCCGTACCCGCGCGGCGCCGTCGGCCGTCCTGACGGCGGCGCGGGCCCGCTTGGCCAGGGTGAACGCCGCGTCGTCCTGGGTACGGAACCGCTCGGTGGCCTCCTCCAGCCGGGCCAGCGACTCCCCGGCGCCGAGGGCGGCCCGCGCCACCACGGCGTCCGTGACCCGCTGCACCGGCGCCGGGTCGAGCCGCCGGACCGCGGTCATCAGCGCGGCCGCGCACCGCTCGGCCGCCCCGGGGTCCGGTTCGCCCTCCTCGGCCACCAGTTCCTGGGCCGCCCGGTACGCCCCCAGGTCGGGGAACTCCAGCGGCCGCCGCAGCAGCAGCGCCCGGTACAGCAGCAGGATCAGGAACTCCGGCAGCGTGCCGGCGCGCTGGTGCCGGGCGAGCGCCGCGGGCACCTCCGCCTCCGGCAGTTCGTGGACGCCGAGCACCGCGTCCAGCAGCACGAAGCCGG
This sequence comes from Actinoplanes sp. NPDC051851, assembly GCF_040681165.1. Lineage (NCBI taxonomy): Bacteria > Bacillati > Actinomycetota > Actinomycetes > Micromonosporales > Micromonosporaceae > Actinoplanes > Actinoplanes sp. NPDC051851. Next base: position 38,956 of record NZ_JBFAYF010000066.1, read on the forward strand.
GGTCGTCCGCCCGCAGCGGCTCGGCCAGCGCCCGCAGGGTCGCCGCCGGGTAGCCGCGGAGCAGCCACTGCACGCCGAGGACCGCGAAGGCCCCGGTGCCCCCGCGGCGCCGGGGTGTCAGCCGGGCCAGTTCGGTCAGTTCGGTCAGCAGCCGGTCCCGGCTCCGCTCGCTCGCGGTGCCGAGCAGCCGCTCCTCCACGTCGAGATCCCGGACCCCGGTCCAGCGGCACCGCCCGGCCCGGCCGATCCGGACCGCGGTGACCCCGAGGTGCGGGTTCGGCTCCGGCCCGTCCGGACCGGGATCGGGGTCGTCCACACCGTCCCGGATCGCCGTGGTGATCCGCTCGGCCCGGCGCCGGAACTCGCCGGCGTACCCCGCGGTGCCGACCCTCTCCTCGTCCAGGCGCCGCTGCAGGATCGCCAGGTGCGCCCAGATCCGGTGGCTGGTCGGCGCCAGCCGCCCGGCCTCGCGCAGCTCCGCCGCGGCCTCCGGCAGTCGCCGGTGCCGGAGCAGGAGCAGGCCCAGGTGGTAGACGTGCCGCGGGTCGGCCGGGTCGAGCCGCCGGGCGCGCCGCAGCAGGATCAGCGCCTCCCCGGCCGGCGTCGACGGGTGCACGGCGAGCCGGAACGTCGCCTCCACGAGCGCGCCGAACACCGCGGGTTCCAGCGGTGCCCCGCCCTCCCGCGCCGCCCACAGGCCCAGCGCGATCCGGCGCAGCTCGGCGGGCTCGTTGAGGGTCATCCGCCCAGGTCCGTCCGCGGCACGACGCGGACACCGCCGCCGGTGGGCTCGGCGATCAGCGACGCGTCCGGCGAGACGCCCATCGGCCCGGTGTCACAGGTGTAGACCACCCGGCCGTCCTCCATCAGCACGTGCGCCCGCTCCGGATAGGACAGGATCAGGAATCTTCCGGTACGGTCCCCCGCCACCAGCCGCGCCCCCCGGTTGCCGTGGAACCCCCGCCGCACCGAGAGCTCGTGATCGATCCGCACGCCCCGCCCGTCCGCGTCCACGACCACCACGCCCTCCTCGGTGAAGAGCGCCCCGGTCTGCCGCCCGACCGGCGGGGACAGCTCGGCGACCTCCCCGGTGACCGGGTCCACCCGGTACACCCGGTTCTCGCCCGCGACCAGTAGCCGCCCGCGGACCATCCGGCACCCCAGCAGGACCGGTTCCAGCGCGTGCTGCCAGCCGTCCGGCCCGAACGCGGCCACGGCACCGTCCAGCCGCCCGGCCAGCAGCCGCCCGTGCGCCACCGCCAGCGTCTGCACCCCCTCGGGGAGGAACGCCACCCGGGACGGCTCGGCGGCGCCGGGCGCCAGCCGGTAGACCGCGCCGTTCCACATCCCGGCCAGCAGGTCGGCGCCGTCGTGCACCAGCGCGCTCGGCACCCGCAGCGGGTTCGCCGCGTTCTCGCCCGGCAGGTCCACCGTGGTGGTGCCGCCGTCGGTGCCGAGCCGGACCACCCGGCCGGACCAGTCGGCGACCGCGAACGACTCCGCGCCCACCGCCACGTCCTTGATCCGCGTCGGTGCCGGCGCCCGGGCCAGCACCCGGGCCTCCAGGTCGTAGAGGACCACCTCGTCCGCGCCGAGCAGCGCGATCGCCGTCCCGCCGCTCAGGAAGTACGGCTGTCCGGACCCCGGCAGCACCGGATGCCCGGTCCCGGCCGGCGCGGGGGCCGGCCGTCCGGGCGGGTCGACCCCGAACCACCCGGTGGTCGCCTGGTCGCACCCGGGTGCCCGGGCCACCAGGCGGACCCGGTCGTACGGCGCGGGGAACGACAGGTCGGAGAAGACCGCGGTCCGCCCGTGCGGCGAGCGGACCGCCGTCCCGGTGAACGGCACCTCCGCCCCGGTCGCCGCGCGCGCCGACACCTCGATCTCGGCGGGCGTGTCACCCTCCGCCTCGACCACGATCTCCGGCAGGGTCAGGTTGACCGTGGTCCGGTCGAGGGCCGCGCCGGTGAAGCGCAGGCGCCCCGGCGGCCGCCCGGAGGTCAGGCCGAGGGCGTGCCGGACCCGTTCGAACCAGTCCGGGTCGGTGGTGTCCTGCCACTGGACCCGGCTGAGCTTGTGCGGCACCAGCGGCTTGCAGGCCGGGTCGAGGACCACCGGGACGATCTTCAGCCCGGCGGTCATGCTCAGGTCGAAGGCCTCGTCCAGCTCCCACTTGCAGATCGTCTTCCGGTCGTCGAAGTAGAGCGGCGAGTAGAGCGGGACGAAGCAGCGGCTCTCCTGCAGCGCCTCCGCCAGCGAACTGGTCCACTTCTCGCCGGGCGCGATACCGTCGCGCGAGGTGTCCAGGAAGACGATCGGGCGGCGGCCGTCCGCGGTGCTGCAGCCGAGCAGTTTGTCGTAGAGGCGGTTGGCGGGCAGGCTCTCCTCCCGGGCGTAGCTGATGAAGACGTCCCACTTCTTGGTCATGACCGCTCCCGTACGGTTCGTGCCGCCTGCTCCAGCTCGCCGAGGAGCCGGAGGGTGTCCGGGACACGGGTCTCCCGGCGCAGCGCCCGGCACCGCTGCACGATCCGGTCCATGGTGTCCCGGGTGCCGCGCCGTGGCCCGGCGCCCGCGAGCTGGTTGAACGTGGACACCAGCAGCACCAGCTCCAGCTGGACGGCGTTCTCGGCGAGGACGCCGGTCAGCGACTGGAGCGGGGCCCGGACCAGCTCACCGGCGCTCGTCAGCATCCCGCGCGCCTCGTCCCGCAGGCCTCGGGTCCGTGTCACCGCCGCCTGCAGCCGGTCCGGCGGGCACGCGTTGATGTCGCCGAGGGACTTCTGGACCCGCACCGCCGCCTGGTCCAGCCGGCGTAGCCCGATCACGTCCAGCAGGTCACGGGCGCTGGGGATCCGGCCGTCGTCGGCGGCGACCCGGGCGGCCGTCTCCGCCTCGGCCAGGTCGCCGCCGGTGGTCAGCAGGCAGATGCCGAGCACGAAGTGGGTGGTCGGGTCGGCGGGTGCGAGCCGGGCGGCGCGCCGCATCAGCGCCACCCCCTGCTCCGGCTGTCCCCGGTCCAGCAGGTCGCCGGCCACCTCGACGTCGCGCCCGGTGAGCAGGTCGTGCAGCACGTCGGCCCGGTCCGCGGGCAGGTCCGGCCGCCCGGGCCCGGTCCGGCCGAGCCGGACGATGTACCCGGCCAGGTCGCCGACCGGCTCGAACCGGTTCCACTCCGGCCCGAGACCGCGCAGCGCGTCCAGCGCCGCGGCGTACGAGCCCCGGTGCAGCATCTCGGCGATCCGGGGTGACACGGTCCGCAGCACCAGCAGCCGGATCCGGTACGCGAGCCGCGCCAGTTCCTCCCGGTCCGCGGCGGTGTCGGCGGCCCCGGCCCCGGTCTCCGCGGCGGCGACCGCGCCCTCCGGGTCGCCGCCGACCGCCCGCAGCAGGGCCAGCGCCCGCCAGCAGGCGCCCTCCTCGGGGACCAGCCGCAGGTAGGCGGCGATCGCCTCGGCGTCCTGCCCGTCCAGCAGCCGGCCGGTGAGCCGCCCGCGCAGCGTGGTTCGCAGGTCCCGGACCCGTTCGGCCAGTTCGGGCGGCGCGCCCTCGGCGCGCAGCGCCTCCAGGGCGGTCAGCGCCTCGGTCTCCCGGCCCAGGCTCAGCAGGCAGTACGACCGCAGGTAGCGGGCCTCCGGATGGCCCGGCTGGGTGCCCAGTACCTCGTCGAGCTGGGCCAGCGCCAGGTCCACGCCGCCCGCGGCGATGTTCGCCTTGGCGTCCTCGATCAGCCCGTCCTCGTAGGAGGCGAACGTCAGCGACAGCGGCGTCTCGCCGTCCTCGAACACGCGCAGCGCCGGGACCGCCTCCTCACGCCGGTGCTCCCGCCGGGCCCGCGCGAGCTCCTCGCCCAGGTCCACCGCGGCGGCCCGCTCCGGTACGGCGAAGGCCGGCGTCCGCAGCGTCGAGGTGTCGAGCGTGTGCAGCGTCTGTGGCTTGTCCACGTGCCTCTCCAGGGAAGCTCGGTGCAGGGAAGGGCGGGAAGGGCGGGGAGGGCTCAGAAGGGAAGGGCGGGAAGGGCTCAGAAGGGGAGGGCGCCCGGCTCGGGTTCGGCGCCGAGCCGGTGCCGCGCGGCGTCGTGGCAGAGCGTGAACGCGGCGTCCTGGTCGAGGCCGACCAGCAGCGGCAGCACCCGCCCCAGCCCGGCCTGTTCGAAGAGCTGCTTCTCGTCGGCGTCCGGCGTGTACGTGATCCGGCTCAGGTGCCCGGTCAGGACGCTCCGGTCGGGCCGCCCCCGGCGGCGGGGTACCAGGTTCATCAGTTCTCCTCCTGCAACAGGAACTCGCCGGTCTGCACGATCAGCCGTTGCCGGGCGTCCAGCACCGCCTCGACGCCGTCGTTGAACCGGGTGTTCGCGTCCTCCATCCGGTCGATGCCGGCCCGCAGCTCGTCCACCCCGGCCCGGTCGGGGTCGTCGCGGAGCAGCGGTCCGGCGATGCCGCGCAGTCGTGCCCGCATCAGGTCGTTGCCCTCGCGGATGTCCCGGACGCTCGGGTGCTCGGTCTCCGCCGGCCCTACCTCGACCTGCTCCGGCGGGGCGTACCGCAGCTGCCAGTCGTCGCGGATCGCGGTCAGCTGCCGGCGCCGGTCCGGGTCGACGGTGCCGTCCCGGAGGGCCTCGTCGACCAGGTCCGCGTACCGCTCCCGGCCGGTGGCCCGGTCGCCGAGCGCCCGCTCGAACCGCACCATCCGACGGACCTCCGGGTGCAGGATCGGCGTGGCCGTCCCCAGCCCGCGCTCCAGCATCGCCACCCCGGGCTCACGCAGGTCCGGGTGGCGGACCGAGAGGTAGTACCGGCACAGCCCGGCGATCAGCAGCGCCTCGCCGTGGTCCGGTTCCGCGCTCAGCACCCGCCCGGTCCGTTCGTCGAGGCGGGCCAGGTCGTCGCGGCCGGGCGGGACACCGGCCAGCTCCGGCCGCTGCCACTCGTGCAGCAGCGTCGCGACGTGGAACAGCGCGGCGTTCAGCCACAGGCGGCGCTCGTCGGGGCCGGGCTCGGCGGTCCGCTCCAGCTCCGCGAGCACGGCGCCGACTCCGGCGTCGGCGCCGCCGCGTTCCCCCTCGCGCCAGTCGCAGACGATCAGGCCGAGCGTCGCCCGCGCGGCCGGTTTGTTCCCCTGTACGGCATGTGAGCGCGCGCTCGCGAAGCAGCGGCGCGCGTCGGCGGGCCGGTCGTCGAAGAGCGCCTGGATCCCCTCGACCAGCTCCAGGTCGTCCACGTGCTCCGGGATCTCGTCGGTCAGCGTCCCCAGCTCGCGGACCCGGCGGAAGTAGTGCAGCGCGCCCTGCGGTTCCCGGCGCCGCCAGCTCGCCACCGCCTGCTTGAGGAACGAGATGGAGGCGATGAGCCGGGCGTCCCCGGAGCCGGCCAGCAGCGCCTGTTCCTGGTCGAACAGGTCGCAGACCCGGGAGTGCTGCCCGAGCCGGGACCGCAGCCACAGGTCGAGGAAGGCGGTCGCCTCGTCGTACCCGGACGCGGCGACCAGGTCGGCCAGCCCGGCGGCGGCCGCCGCGTACTGGTCCGGGTCGGTGTCGCCCAGCCGCGCCCGGACGTACGCCTGGGCGAACCGCGCGTCGTCCAGCACCCGGCCACGCGGCCCGGCGGTGAGCGCCTGCGCGATCAGCCGGTCGGCCTGTTCCAGGTCGGCCCGGTCGCCGCTGTGCAGCAGCGGCCGTGCCTGGTCGAGCGGGATCCGCCACCGGCGCGGCACGATCCCGAGGAAGTAGGTGCCGCCGCCGATCAGGATCAGCGCCAGCACCGCGATCAGCAGCACGTCGAGGCCCATGATCTCCCCCCTCACCGGTCCCGCATCGTGCGGAGGTCGTGCCGGAGCGCGTTGAGCCGGCGCCCGTACTCACCGATCTCCGCGCTTCTCATCGACTGGTTCGCGCGGACCTTCTGCAGGCCCTGCCGGATGGTCTCGGTGACCGACTCGGCCTCGGCCAGGCGGTCCAGCAGCATGAACGAGGCGGCGTAGTCGAGCATCAGGTCGAAGCGCCACCACTCCAGCCGCCCGCTTCCGGTCAGCCAGGCGTACGCCGTCCGGTTCGCCTCCTCGGCGTGCCCCCGGTCCAGCAGGTAGACGGCGAGGTCGTGGGCGCGGGCGCCCTGCCCGTCCGTGCCGTCCGCCGGCAGGTGCGCGAAGGCGGTCCGGACGGTGGCGTCCATCCGCTCGGCGAACGACGGGTCGACCGCGTCCGACAGCCGGCCCGCCAGGTCCCGCCGGAACCGGCTGACCAGCGCGAACTGTGTCACGTACGCCTCGCGCCGCCCCTGCTGCAGGCGGACCGCCCGCTCCAGCAGGTCCCACGCCTCCAGCGGCTGCGGCGCGTGCAGGTCCTGGTAGGAGAGTTCGGCGGCGAGCACCAGCAGCTCGTACGACGGATCGGTGAGCAGGATGGTGTGCGCCAGGTGCAGGGCCCGCTCCGGGTTGCCCCCGGCGCGCAGCCGGCGGACCGCGACCAGCGGGTCCATGCTCTCCCGGCACTCGTCCAGCCGGTCCGCGATCGCCGCCGGGTCGGTGCCGAGCCGCTCGGTGTGCCCGGCGGCGAGCACGCCCCGCAGGTAGTCGATCGTCCCGGTGACCGCGCCGACCTGCCGCATCCACGGCGGCAGCCGGCTCGGCCCGTCCTCCGGGCGCCCGGCCGCGGCCCATCCCAGCAGCCGCTCCGGCTCCGCGTCCGGCGCCTCGACGAGACAGCGCAGCGCGGTGACGGTGAGCGCGTACACGTCGGCGGCCCGGTCCGGTCCGGCCGCGCCCCGCACGATCTCCGGGGCGAGGTACGGGATCCGCTCCGGCGAGCGGAGCAGCGTGCCGATCGACGGCACGCCCCAGGCCGGCAGCTCCAGCAGGTGCGGCCGGCCCAGCGCGAACACGATGTCCGCCCCGGCCGGGATCATCCCCTCGACCCGTCCCCACCAGCCGGGCAGCGCCCGCAGCGCGGCGGCCACCGCGGCGAGCCGCTGCTCCGGGCGCGGCCCGGCCACCAGTGCGGCCAGGGTGGCGTCCACCTCCAGCTCGTACGTGACGACGTCGTAGTAGCGGCCGTCCCGCTCGACGACGTCGCCCTCCTCGTTCTCGACCAGCGGCGCGACCCCGGTCCACCGGGCCCGCTTGCGCAGGTCGTCGAGCCGTCCGCGCTGGCTGGCGACCAGTTCGTCGGTCGGGATCAGCCGGTAGCAGCGGCGCCGGCCGGCCCGGCTGTGGATGCCGCCCCACATGCCGTCGCCGACCGCGACCGTCTCCGTCTCCGTCACGGTCCCCCTTCCCGTGCTCCCGCCGTCCCCCGCCGGGCCGTCCCCGTGCTCCCCGCCGTCTCCCGCCGCGGGCCGTCCCCGTGCTCGCCCGTCCCCGTTCTCAGCGCGCGCCGTCGTACGCCGTCTCGAGGCGGTCGAAGAGCGCCTCGATCTCCGCGTCCGGTGCCTTCTCCGCGATCGCCGACCCGAACGCCGCGTACGCCGAGCGCACCGCCGGGGCCGGCTCCGCGCCGTTGAGGTACTCGGCGATCCGCCGGTACGAGCGCCGCAGCTCGACCGGCACCGCGTCCACCGGCAGCACGGCCGGGCCGGGCGCGGGCACCGGCTCCGGGATGCTCAGGTCCGGCACATCGGGATACCGCGGCTGGATCGGTACCGGCGGCGGCGCGGTGACCCGGCCCTCCGGGTCGTAGAGCGCGACCAGCAGCGCGCGCCGCTCGGCCAGTTCGTCGTGCCGCCCGATCTCGGTGCTGCGCTCGAACTTCGCCGCGAAGGTACGCCCGGTGTTCAGGTGCTGGACGGCCACCTCCAACAGGCCGTTACGGGTCATCGTGTACTCCACCTCGAACCGGTGGTAGCCCTCCGGCCGGGGCTCGATGTCGTCCAGGTTGACCGTGCCGACCAGCGCGTTCTCGAAGGTGTACTCGCCCTCGCCCTGGTAGACCACGGCCGCGATCCGCTCGGCCATGTCCGGGTTGGTGTAGACCTTCTTCCGGCTCGCCGGGATCCGGGTGCCGCGCGGGATCAGGCTGTCGAACCGGTCGTTCTGCACGGCCAGCCCGAGCGTGTGCTCGGTGATCAGGCTGACCTGCAGGCTGTCCTCGTCCGGGTCCGGGTCGGTCGGCGGCCGCTCGGCCAGGTCGAAGGCGCCCGAGGCGGCGAAGTCCTTGGCGACCAGCGCGGCGCCCCGGGCGACCAGGGTGTCCGGGTCGGCGTCGCTGCGCACGAAATCGTCGCCCTTGTCGAAGTGGTCGAGCAGCATCCGCTTTACCAGCGGGATCCGGGTCGAGCCGCCGACCAGCAGGATCGCGTCGATCTGGGTACGGTCCACGCCCTTGCTCTGCCCGGCGAACCGCAGCGCCTCCTCGACCTGGGTCAGCGAGCGGTCCAGCACCGGCGTGATCGTCGCCTCGAACTCGCCGCGGGTCAGCTCCCGCGTCCCGCCGTCCGGGTAGGTCACCGTGGTGGTGGCGGCGAAGGAGAGCGACCGCTTGGCGTTCTCGGCCGCCATCTTGAGCCGCAGCCGGTCCTCGGCGGACGGTGCCGGGCGCCCGGCCAGCAGCGCGTCGACCAGCGCGTCGTCGAAGTCGCCGCCGCCCAGCCGCTGGTCGCCCGCGGTGGCCAGTACGTCGATCGCGTCCTCCCGGGACTCGATGATCGACACGTCGAAGGTGCCGCCGCCCAGGTCGTAGACGAGGTAGATCTGGCGCTCCTCGTCGGCGCGGTCCACGCCGTACGCGATCGCCGCCGCGGTCGGCTCCGGGATGAGCTGGCGCGGGTAGAGCCCGGCGAGCAGGGCGGCCTCCTCGGTCGCCTTCTTCTGCCGTTCGGTGAAGTACGCCGGGACGGTCACCACCGCGTCGTGCACGCCGCCGCCCAGCCCCGCCTCGGCGATCTGCTTCATCTTCATCAGGATCAGCGCGCTGATCTCCTGCGGCCGCATCCACTCCTCGCCGACCCGGACCCGCACCGGGTCGTCCACCCGGTGCTCGGTCCCCGCGGCGAACCGCGCCAGCGAGTCCGCGGTGAAGACGGCGCCCATCTCGCGCTTGATCTCGATGATCGTCTGGGCGTCGCCCCGGGTGCCGGCGATCGCCTCCTTGGCCTGGTGCCCGACCACGGTCCGCCGGTTCTCCGGCTGGTACCGGACCACCGACGGGGTGGCCGCGCCGATCTCCTCGTCCAGCGTCGTGTCCGGGATGATCTCCGCGTACGACTCCTCGGTGTTGTACGCGGCCACGGCCGAGTAGGTGGTGCCCAGGTCGATGCCGATGACCCGGTGAAGCGGCGACTCGTCCATGCTTCCTCAGCTTCCGTCGTGGTCTCCGCCGGGCAGGTCTCCGCCGGGCCGGGGTCCGTCGAGCAGCGGGTGGTACGCGTGGTCCGCGGTGAAGTCCGCACGGTTCAGGTCGGACGGCTGGTAGACCGGTGCGCCCCGGTCCCGGAGGAACTCCTCCAGCTCCCGCCGCAGCGTCTGGGCGAGCAGCGGCCCGTCCTCCAGCACGGGATGCCCGGTCTCCCGGATCCGGAGCAGCGCCAGCGGGGGATGGGCCGTGTCGTAGGCTTCCCGGTCCGCCGTGCTCTCCAGCCGGATCGCGTGTGCCGCCGCCATCTCCTCGTCGGTCGCGCCACGCCTGCGCAGCCGCTGGTCGAGCCGGCTGGACGCGGCCCGGATCTCGTCGATGGTGGCCTCCGGCCCGACTCCGAGCCGTGCGTAGTCGGTATCCCGGCTCTTCGAAGTTGAGCGGGGTTCGCGGCTGAGTCCGGTCCGAGTGTGAGGGCTCGCAGCTCATCAGTGATCATCTGAGTGTCTAGATCGGA
>NZ_JBFAYF010000067.1:0-46674 GCF_040681165.1 Actinoplanes sp. NPDC051851
GGCTGTCATGCAGTCGCTGCTCAACATCCGCTCGGAACGCCGCTGGATCCGTTATCTGGGCAAGAACCTGCGTCCGTTGTTCCCGGTCCAGCTCTGCCAATCGGGCTACAACAAGCGGCTACGTGCAGCACTGCCGCTGATCAAGCACTTCATCCGCGCGCTGGCCTTCGACACCGACTTCTGGTTCGACAACCACTGGATCCTGGACTCCACCCCGGTCGAGTGCGGCCGGTCCCGCCCGACCGTGCAACGCTCCGACGCCGCCGGCTGGGCCACCTACGGCTACTGCGCGTCACACTCCCGATTCTTCTGGGGACTACGGCTCTACCTGATCTGCACCCCGACCGGCATGCCGATCCTCTGGGCCCTGGCCGACGCGAAGATCGGCGAACGTGAGGTCGTCGAGGCCATGCTCGACCGTGAACCCGGCATGCTGGCCCAGCGTCCCGGCCTGCTCCTGATCGCTGATAAGGGCTTCGCCGCGAAACGCTTCGAGCGTGACCTCGCCGACCGCGGCGTCACCCTGCTCCGGCCGAACCGCAAGAACGAGAAACAGCGACCGGGCCAGAGCCTACTGAAGGCCGTCCGCCAGCTGATCGAATCGGTCAACGACACCCTGAAAGGCCAGCTCGACCTCGAACTACACGGCGCACGCACCTTCCAGGGCATCGCCGCCCGCGTCGCTCAACGCATCCTCGCGATGACCGCCGCGATTTGGCACAACCACAAAACCGGCCAACCGGTCACCCGCAGCCTGATCGCCTACGACCACTGAACGAGCAGCTAACACCCGTCATCACTCGTCTAGCGCGCTCGCCGGAAAGACGCGATGTCGTCCATCACGTCGGCGGCGTCCCCGGAACCGTTCCGCCCGGTCCCGTGAGGCGGCCGCGTGATGTTGGCACAGTGTGGGGTATCCGCGGAGTGCTCGCGTGCGTAATACTCGTCGGCGAGTATCCGGCGACGGGGCGGGCGATCGAGACGGGCGATCGAGACGGGAGGGTGGCGTGGCGAAGCGGCGGAAGGTCAACAACCTGCTCGGGCTGCACATCCTCGCGACGCTGACCATTCGGCCGCTGCATCCGTACGAGATGGCCGCGCAGCTGAAGGCGTTCGGCAAGGACGAGGACATCAAGATCCAGTGGGGTTCGCTCTACACGGTCGTGCAGAACCTGGAGAAGCACGGGTTCATCGAGGAGGCGGAGACGGTCCGGGAAGGCCGTCGGCCCGAGCGCACCGTGTACCGGATCACCGAGGCCGGGCGGCAGGAGGCGGCCGACTGGATACGGGACCTGATCGCGTACCCGGAGCGGGAGTACCCGCGGCTTCAGGCCGCGCTCTCCGTCCTCGGCGTGCTCCCGCCGGACGAGGTGGTCGACCTGCTCCAGCAGCGGCTCGACATCCTGCGGCTGGAGATCGACTCCAGACGGCAGATGATGCGGGCGACCGTGCACGAGGTTCCGCGGCTCTTCCTGGTCGAACAGGAGTACTCCCTGGCGATCCGGGAGGCCGAGGCGACCTGGATCGCCGGGCTGATCAAGGAATTCCGGGACGGCAGCATGCCGGGCCTCGAGGCCTGGCGGCGGATGCACCGCACCGGTGAGCTCCCCGAGGACCTTTCCGAGTTCATGGGGGAGGAGTAGGGAACGGCAGAAAGAAGTCCTGGCCGGTGCGGGAACACCGGCCAGGACGGCCCCGACAAACCGGCCGCGGGAACGGCCCGGCACATCCGAGGCGTGTAGCAGCACCAGGATAGCCGGGACACGGACCGTGGCGATTCGCGAAGGATCACCATGAGCGATGCCGTGACGGCAGAAGACCTGCACAAGAGCTACCCGGGTGGGGTGCGGGCCCTCGACGGGCTCTCCCTCACCGTCCGCGCCGGGGAGGTGTTCGGCCTGCTCGGGCCGAACGGCGCCGGCAAGTCCACCACTGTCAAGATCCTCACCACGCTGGCCCGGCCCGGCTCCGGGCGGGCCACCGTGGCCGGCCACGACGTGCTCCGGCACCCGGACCAGGTGCGGCGGGAGATCGGCGTGGTCGCCCAGCGCTCCGCGCTGGATCCGACGGCGAGCGGCCGTGACAACCTCACCCTTCAGGCCCGGCTCTTCGGGGTACGGGGTCCGGCCCTCCGCCGCCGCGTGACCGGCCTGCTCGACCGCTTCGACCTCGCGCCGGCCGCCGAACGGGCGGTGCGCGGCTGGTCGGGCGGCATGCAGCGGCGTCTCGACGTGGCGCTGGCCCTGGTCCACCGGCCCGGCGTGCTCTTCCTCGACGAACCGACCACCGGGCTGGACCCGGAGGGCCGGGCGGCGATGTGGCGCGAGATCGACCGGCTCGCCGCCGACGAGTCGATCGCCATCCTGCTCACCACGCACTATCTGGACGAGGCGGACCGGCTCGCCGCCCGGCTCGCCATCGTGGACGCGGGGCGGGTCGTCGCGCAGGGCACACCCGAGCACCTCAAGGGGGAGCTGCGCGGGGATGCCGTACATCTGGAACTGGAGGAACCACCGGAGGAGCCGCGGGCGCGGCAGGCGATGGAGAGGGTCGACGGCCTGCGTGACGTCGCCCTGGAGGGGCGGCGGCTGAGCGCACGATCCGACGACGGAGCCGCGGCCGTCCCGGCGGCGCTGGCGGCCCTGGACGCGGCCGGGATCGGCGTGACGACCGTGACCGTGGCGCGGCCGTCACTGGACGACGTCTACCTGCGGCACGTCGGACGGAGGTTCGCGGCATGACGACCCTGGCGGCACACACCTGGTGGATGACCACGCGGCGGCTGAAGGTGCTGGTCAAACAGCCCGCGTTCGTGGTCATCCTGCTCATCCAGCCGGCCGTCTGGCTGTTCCTGTTCGGGAACCTGTTCCGCCGCGTGGTGGAGCTGCCCGGCTTCGGCGGCGTCTCCTACCTCGACTACATCGTCCCCGGGGTGGTGGTGATGACCGCGATCTCGTCGAACATGTGGGCCGGGATGGGCGTGCTCGAGGAGATCGAGCGCGGCACGATGAACCGGCTGCTCACCACGCCGGTGGCGCGCGGCGCGATCCTCAACGCGGTGGTCCTGGAACAGGCGCTGAGCACCGCCGTCCAGGTCGCGGCGATCATCCTGCTCGGCCTGGCCGCCGGGGCCGCCTACCCGGGCGGCGCCGCGGGGCTGGCCGTGCTGATGGTCGCGGCCCTGCTGCTCGGGACGATCTTCAGCGCCCTCTCCAACACGGTCGGCATGCTGGCCCGGCAGCGCGAGACGATCATCGGCATCAACACGCTGCTGCTCCTGCCGCTGACCTTCCTCTCCTCCGCGTTCATGGCGGCGTCGCTGATGCCGTCCTGGATGCGCCGGATCGCCGACGGCAACCCGGTGAACTGGGCACTCGACGCGGCCCGCGCCGCGATGTCCGACACCCCGGCGTGGGGGACCGTGCTGACCCGGGGCGGCTGGCTGCTGCTGGCGGCGGCGCTGATGCTGGTGCTCTCGACCCGCACGTTCAGGGCGTACCAGAAATCGGTCTGACGGGACTCCTCAAGGGGGCGCGGCGCCACCCGATGTGCATCGCGCCCCCGGCCCGGAAGGAAGCACCATGACCACGCCCGCACAGCCCGCCGGATGGTACGCCGACCCGAGCGGCCTGCCCGCGACCCGCTGGTGGGACGGCCGCGCCTGGACCGATCACGTGCAGCCGGGCGGCGCGGTCCGTCCCCCGGCCGGCGGCCTCTACGGCTATTACCCGACGGCCGCGCCGAGCGGCCCGGCCACGCCGGGACCGCATACGGTTCCGGTCACCGACCCTGAGTCGGCGGAGATCTTCGCCGCGCGGGCGTCGGGGGCGCGCTCCCCGGGGGTGGTCAGCCGGGGCGGTGCGCTGCCGGCGCCGCCGGAGGAGCATTTCACGTACGCCATGCCACCGGTCGACGCCGTCGCGCCGGTTGTCGCGGACTCGGCGGTCACGGAGCAGCCGCCGCCGGCACGGGGCCTGCTGCGGAGTCCGTTGCTGCTGAGCTCGGTGGCGGTGATCGTTCTCGCTGTGATCGCCGCCGTCATGCTGCTGCGCTGAGCGACTGATTCCGCCGGAGCGGCGCATCCGCCCTGACATCCCGTGTGCGTCATGCCCCGCATGTCGTCTTCGGCCATGTCGTTTGCCGGTCCCGCCCCGATCCGGCTGGCAGCCGGGGTGCCTCAACCTCCGGGGAAGCCCTCGGCGAGCCAGCCGAGCTGTTCCGGCTGGCTTTCCGGGGTGTGTCGCGGCACCTCAGACACCCCTGAAGGCCGGCCGGGATGATCCACTCTTCGTTGTTGCGCCGGGTCGACACTTCGTCCGCATCGCGCGAATGTCGATCGCTCGAACGGGCGTCGCCGTCACCTGGAAACGCTCGATGTCGCGACGTCGCGTCCCGATGCATCCACCCCGATACTTCTGTTCTGATGCATCACAGTTGATGCATCTAACATGATGCATCTAACATGATGCATCGTGAGTGATGCATCACGGTCGATGCATCGGAAGTGACCATCGAGCGGCATCGCGGCGGCGATCGGAGGGGGCATCTCTTCGCACACGAACGGCGCGGGCGGGCGCCGCGCGAATACGAGTGCCGGGACGCGGGCGGCCCGCGCACACGGTCTGCGGAATGTGGGCGGCCCGCGCACCCGGACGGCTCGGGGTGGGCGGCCCATGCACGCGATCAGCCCGGAACCGGGGCGGTGGGTGTACGCGTTGTGCGATCGTGTGCGGGGGAAGCCCTCATAGCGTCGCCAGAAGCACTCAGTCAGCGATCGTGGCTTCCCGCCGCCCCGCCAAACCATGATCGTGAACCCGGACCGTCCCCGCGGCGAGACCGTCCCCGCGGCGAGACCGCCCCCGCGATCAGACCGCCCCCGCGGCGAGGCCGCCCCGCCGCCCGGCCGGCCTGATCGCGATCAGAGGCGAGCAGGCAACCTGATCAGGACTGGCCGATCGTCCACACCGCGTAGGCGATCGCGTCGGTGTTGCGGTCCAAGGCGGTGGCGTCGATGTTCGCCGTGGTGTCGCACGATGCGTGGTAGCAGGGGTCGAACGTGGTCGCCGTGCCGCCCCAGAGTGCCACCTGTGCACTCGTCTTGCGTTCCTCGGCGCCGGTGAAGATGCCGCCGGCCGGGATGTCCGCGTCGATGAACGGCCCGTAGTCGCTGCGCCCGTCGAAGTCGGTGCCCTGGACCGGTACCCCGATCCCCGTGTAGAAGTCCTCCAGCACCTGTTCGATCTCGGCGGACCCGTCCGGCCCCGGCCCCGAGCCCGTGTCGTCGGAGTCGTCGCCGTCGTACAGGAAATAGCCGGGGTTGGGGGAGGCGACCATGTCGAAGTTCAGGTACCCGCTGATCTGGGCGAGCTGCGCGCTGGTCAGCGAGTCCACGTAGTGGGTGGAGCCGATCAGCCCGCGCTCCTCCGCGCCCCACCAGGCGAAACGCAGGTGCTTGGTGGGTGTGAAGCCGGAGCGGGCGACGGCCAGGGCGACCTCGAGGTTCGCGGCCGAGCCGGAGCCGTTGTCGTTGATGCCGGGGCCGGCCACCACGCTGTCCAGGTGGCCGCCGATCACCAGGGTGTCGCTGGTGTCGCCGCCGGGCCAGTCCGCGATCAGGTTGTAGCCGGTGCGCAGCCCGTACGTGAAGCTCTGCTGGGTGGTGGTGAAACCGGCCGCGTCCAGCAGCCCCTTCACATAGGTGATCGAGGCGAGGAAGCCGGGGCGTCCGTGCGCCCGGTTGCCGCCGTTCGCGGTCGCGATGGCCTGGAGCTGGGTGAGGTGGGCCGAGACGTTCGCCACCGGGATGTCCGGAGCGGCGACGGCGGCGGCCTGCGCGGGACCAACGGCGAGGCCGGCGGCCTGCGCGGGACCAGCGGCAAGGCCGGCGGCCTGCGCGGGACCAGCGGCAAGGCCGGCGGCCTGCGCGGGACCAGCGGCGAGGTCGGCGGCTTGGGCGGGACTCGCGGCGAGGCCGGCGATCAGCACGGCCGCGCTGAGCAGGGGGATTGCTCGCACAGGGATCTCCCTTCGTCGATGAATCATCGACGAGCCTGCCAGAGCCGGCCGGTCACCCCCTCATATCAATCGATACCTATCGTTGTCCCGGGCCTTCGTGGGAGGCCCGGGACAACGACGGATCAGCGTGCCGCGGCCGCCTTCTTGGCGAGCTGGATCTGCTCGTAGACGCGGGTCCGCAGCTCCACGAACCGCGGGTCGGCCCGGGTGTGCAGCTGGTCCCGCTCGGCGGGCAGGTCCACGGTCAGCTCGTCCTGCACCACGGTCGGCGAGGAGGAGAGCATGACCACGCGCCGGCCCAGGTAGACCGCCTCGTCGATGTCGTGCGTGACGAAGAGGACGGTCACCTTGAGGCGCTGCCAGAGCGAGCGGACCAGGTCCTCCAGGTCCGCCCGGGTCTGGGCGTCGACGGCCGCGAACGGCTCGTCCATCAGCAGCGTCTGCGGCTCGTACGCCACCGCGCGGGCGATCGCCACCCGCTGCTGCATGCCGCCGGAGAGCTGCCACGGGTACGCCGACGCGGTGCCGGTCAGGCCGACCGCGTCGAGAGCGCCCTCGACCAGCTCCTTGCGGCGGGCCCGGGGCACCCGCTTCTGCTTGAGCGGGAGCTCCACGTTCTCCCGCACGCTCGCCCAGGGGAACAGGCTGCGCCCGTACTCCTGGAAGACCACCGCCATGCCGGGCGGCGGACCGGTGACCTGCTTGCCGTCGACACTGACCTCACCGGAGGTCGGGCCGAGCAGGCCGGAGATGCACCGGAGCAGTGTGGTCTTGCCGCAGCCGGACGGGCCGACCAGGCAGACCAGGTCACCGTTGTCCACGGTGAAGGTGAGGTCGCGCAGCGCCTCCACCTCACGGCTGCCGGAACTGTAGACCTTCCGCAGGCCCTTCACTTCGAGCATGGTCGACCTCCTAGCCGGCCTGGCGCCGCGCCGCGCGCAGCCCCTCGTACCACCGCAGGGCCCGCCGCTCGGCGAGCCGGAAGAGCAGCGAGAGCGCGAAGCCGAGCAGGCCGAGCAGGATGATCCCGCTCCACATCTCGGGGATCGCGAAGCTGCGCTGGAACTGGACGATCGTGAAGCCGAGGCCGTTGGTGGCCGCGAACATCTCGCTGATCACCATGAGGATGATCGCGATCGAGAGCGCCTGGCGCAGCCCGGCCGCGATCTGGGGTGACGCGGACGGGAGCACCACCTTGGTGATCCGGGCGGGTCCGGTGAACCCGTACGAGCGGGCGGTGTCCAGCACCACGCTGTCCACCGCGCGCACCCCCTCCACCGTGTTCAGCAGGATCGGCCAGATGCAGCCGAAGACGATCACGGTGACCTTCATGCCGTCGTCGATGCCGGCGAACAGCATGATCACCGGCACCAGCACCGGCGGCGGGATGGCCCGGAAGAACTCCAGCACCGGTTCGAGGACCGCGCGTAGCGTCCGGTTGAGGCCGATCGCCACGCCCAGGGCCACGCCGATCACCGCGGCGATCAGGTACCCGGTGATCAGCCGCAGCAGGCTGGGCGCCACGTCGGCGCGCAACTGCTCGACCGTCCAGGTGTTCTTGAACGCGATCAGGGTGGTCCGCAGCGGCGGCGAGTAGAAGTTCTCGCTCCCCTCGGTCATGAAGAACCAGGTCGCGAAGAGCACGACCGGAAGAGCGACGGCATAGAAGATCTTCTTGAGTACGCCCATCAGACGATCACCTCGCCCCGGATGGACTGGTGCCAGGCGAGCAGGCGGCGCTCGCCGGTACGAGCCAGCAGGTTGATGATGACGCCGAGCAGGCCGGTGACCACGATCAGCGCGTACATGATCGCCTCGGCGCCCGGGGACGCCTGGGCCACGCCGATCTCCTTGCCCAGTCCGGGCGCGCCGATCACCAGTTCGGCGGTGATCGCCAGGACCAGGGCGACCGAGGCGGCGAGCCGGATCCCGGTGAAGACGTAGGGCAGTGCGGTCGGCCAGAGCACGTGCCGGACCCGGCCCCAGGTGGAGAAGCGGTAGCTGCGGGCGGTCTCCTCGGCGACCGGGTCCACGTCGGTGACGCCGTAGAGGACCTGGACCAGGATCTGCCAGAACGCCGCGTAGCAGATGAGCAGCAGGCTGGACCCGATCTCGGTGCCGTAGAGCAGCACCGCGAGCGGGATCAGCGCGACCGACGGGATCGGCCGCAGGAACTCCACCGTGGACGCGGTCAGCTCGCGCAGCACCGGCACCGAGCCGATCACCAGACCGGCCACCACCCCGGCGACCACCGCGATGGTGAGCCCGGTGATCCAGGCGGTCAGCGTGTCGCCGAGCGCCTGCCAGAACGTGGCCGTCTTGGCCTCGTCGACCAGCGCCACCGCGATCTTGCTGGTGGGTGGCAGGTAGGCCGGGTTGACGAGCCCCAGTCGCGGGAGAAGTTCGATAACGACGAGCAACCCGGCCAGCCCGGCGAAGCCGAGCATGACCGGGTTGCCACCACGACGTGAGGTCGTCACGGCAGGAGCTTGTCCAGGTCCGGCGTACCGGAGAAGATGCCGTCGCCCTCGCCGAGCTTGACCAGGGTCTCGACCGAGGTCCGGTTGATCTCGGTGGGCCACTTCGGCAGCACGACCGCGGCACGGCCGGCCTCGTCGATCTTGGTGTACTCGGCCAGGATCGCCCGGACGTCGTCCGGGTGGCTGTCGGCGTACGTCAGCGACTCGTTGATCGCCTCGGTGAAGCGCTTGACCAGGTCCGCGTTGTCGGCGATCAGCTTCTGCGAGGTGAAGTACGCCGCGATGGTCAGGTTCGGCGCCGCGTCCACGAAGGTCGAGGCGACCTCGCGGCCACCGGCGGCCTTGATCTGGGAGAGCTGCGGCTCGACGACCCACGCCGCGTCGATCTGCCCGGCCTCCAGGGCGGCCGGCATGGTCGGGAAGGTCATCTCGACGAACTGGATGCCGGACGGGTCGCCGCCGTCCTTGCGCACCGACTGCCGGGTCACGGTGTCACCGATGTTCTTCAGGGTGTTCACCGAGATCTTCTTGCCGGCCAGGTCCTTGGCGCTCTTGATCGGGCTGTCCGCCTTGACCACCACGGCGCCGAAGTCCTTGCCCTGCACGCCGGTCGACGAGACGCCGGCCGCGATCGCCTTGATCGGCACGCTCTTGGTCTGCGCGATCATCAGCGAGGTCAGGTTGCTGAAGCCGAACTGGAACTGGTCGCTGACCACGCCGGGGACGATCGCCGCGCCACCCTGGCCGGCCTCGAGGGTGAGCTCGATGTTCCGGCTCTTGAAGAAGCCCTGCTTGTTGCCGAGGTAGATCGGCGCCACGTCGATGATCGGGATGACACCGACCTTGACCTTGTCGACGCCACCGGCCGAGTCGCTGCTGGTGCTCTTGTCGTCGTCTGAAGTACACGCAGCGGTGAGGGCACTGGCAGCCACTGCCAGCACCATCCCACCGAACATACGCCGCCGCATATTCAAATCCTCCGGTTAAATGTGTGCGCATCACGAACAAGAGTTCTCAATGAGAACGCTATGATGTGCCCCGTGTCACGTCAACGATTCGTGTCGATCATCTGATGGCGCGGGAACCTTACTACGTTCAGTCGCTGGAGCGGGGGCTGGCGGTGATCCGTGCATTTGATGCCGAACGCCGCGAACTCACATTGAGCGAAGTGGCCCGTATATGCGGTTTGACCCGGGCCGCAGCGCGCCGATTCCTGCTTACTTTGACCGATTTGGGATATGTGCGGACCGACGGGCGGCTCTTCTCCCTGACCCCTCGGGTATTGGAGCTCGGGTACGCGTTCCTCGGCGGCCTCTCGTTACCCGAGGTGGCCGAGCCGCACATGGAAAGACTGGTCGCCGAGGTCCGCGAGACCTGCTCGATGTCGGTGCTCGACGGCGACGACATCGTCTACGTGGCACGGGTCCCGACCAGCCGGATCATGCGCGTGGCGATCAACGTGGGCACCCGCTTCCCGGCGTACGCCACCTCGATGGGCCGGGTCCTGCTGGCCGCGCTGCCGGAGCGGGACCTGGACGCGTACCTGACCCGCGCCAAGCTGGAGCCGCTCACCGACCGGACCATCTGCACGCCCGGCGCGCTCCGGGCCGAGCTGGACCGGGTGCGCGAGGCCGGTCACTCCATGGTCGACCAGGAGCTGGAGGAGGGGCTGCGGGCGATCGCCACCCCGATCCGGGACCGCTCCGGGGCGGCCGCCGGCGCGGTGAACATCTCGGTGCACGCCGCCCGGGCGACGGTCGACGCGATCCGGGAGGCCATCCTGCCGCCGCTGCTGGTGGCGACCGCCGCGATCGAGGCCGACCTGCGGATCGGCGCGCCCTCGCGGAGCGTCAGCTAAGGAAGTTCACGGCCGTTCCAAAGACTGTCCTAATGAGATTCACAGGTGTGCTTTGAGTCACCCGGGTTCAGTCCGTGGGAGCCGGCGGCCAGCCTCCGGTGGCGACCTGGTTCCGGCCGTCCCGCTTCGCGTGGTACAGCGCGTCGTCGGCGATCCGGATCAGGTCGCCGGGCGTGGCGTCCGGCTCCGGTGCCGTCGCGGCCACCCCGACGCTGACCGTGACCACGCCCGAGTCGGCGAACTCGTGCGGCTCACGCAGGCGCGACACCGCCCGGCAGGCCCGCTCGGCCACCACCCGGGCCCCGGCCGCCGTGGTGTCCGGCATGATCACGCAGAACTCCTCGCCGCCGTACCGGGCGACCACGTCGGTCACCCGGACGCTGTCCCGTAGCGCGCTCGCCACCAGCGCCAGGCAGCGGTCGCCGGCCTGATGGCCGTAGTGGTCGTTGTACCTCTTGAAATGATCGACGTCGATCATCGCGAGCCCGATCGGCTCACCGGAGCGCAGCCCGCGCAGCCACTCCGCCTCCAGCACGCCGGTCAGCCGGCGCCGGTTCGCCAGCCCGGTCAGCGGGTCGGTCAGGGTGAGCAGCTCCAGCTGCCGGTTCGCGGCGGCGAGTTCCTCGGTACGCTCGGCGACCTTCCGCTCCAGCGAGGCGTAGAGCAGCGCGTTGTCCAGCGAGACGGTCAGCTGGCCGGCGATCAGCTGGACCGCGTCCAGCCGGGTCGCCGAGAACGCCCGCCGGGCCAGCCGGTTCTCCAGCACCAGCATCGCCCGCGGCGCACCCTGGCTCAGCACCGGCACGACCAGCAGCGAACAGTGGTCCAGCCCGGCGAAGTACGCGTCCCGGGCCACCCTGTCGTCCCGCGCCGCGTCGTCGATCAGCATCGGCTCGCGGGTGCGCTCGGCGTACCGGAGCGCGGTCAGCGGCAGCAGTCCCTGCCCGGCGGCCTCGGCGAGGGTCAGCGGCGGGCGGCCCACGGCGAGGTCGGCGGGGAGGAGCCACCCGCCGGTGTCGTCGGCGAGCACCAGGCGTACCGAGGTCGCCCCGGTCATCGCGCTCAGCACCTCCTCGACCCGGGCGCGCAGCCGCTCCAGATCGGTGTCCGCGCTCAGCGCGCGGGCGGCGGCCAGCACCGCGAGCAGGTCGATCGACTCGGTGGAGAGGTTCAGGCTGTGCGTGGTCGTGGTGGCGGGCGCCGCGGGTGCGGTGCCGGCGTGCAGGTCCAGCCACCGGGCCTTGGCGGTGGCGCCCCAGGCGGCGTACCCACGGACCGCCTCGGCGAGCGCGTGCCGGGCCGCGTGCTCCATGCCGCTCGCCATCAGGAACCACCCGGTCCGCTCGGCGATCAGCGCGGCCTGCCACGGCCGCCCCGCCCCGGCGGCGCACCGGGCGGCCTCGTCGAAGGCGAGCGCGGCGGCCGGGAAGTCGCCGTTGATCCGGGCCGACTCCGCCGCGGCGAGCAGCACCAGGTGCCGGTACCCGGCGGGGCGGTCGGCGGCGCGCGCGACGAAGAAGGCCCAGCAGCGGTCGATCTCCGGCTGCGCGTTCTCCGGGCGGGCGCCGGGATGGACCGCGTCGAGGAGGCGTACCAGATGGATCAGGGTCTCGCCGTTGGTGCCGGCCAGCCGGTACGCGACCGGCTCCAGCAGCCGGACGTGCCGTTCGAGGTCGGCGTACGCCCCGAAGAGCGCCGCGGCGAGCGCCCGGAACGCGTGGTAGTTGGCCCGCATGCCCAGGTCGCGGGTGTTCAGTTCGGCCTCGAACGCGCTCTCGTCGAAGTCCGCGTCGCCGAACGAGCCCGGCCCGTCGGTCTCGCCCCGCATCGCCCGGACGTACTGCCGGTAGATCATCAGCCCGGAGGCGGTACGGGCGAACCCGGTCCGCGCGGCGAGCGCCATCCCCGCCTCGGCCTCGATGGCGCACGCGTCGACGCCGAGGCACTCCAGCCGCAGCGGCACCGAGAGCAGGTAGCTGGCCGCCGCCATCTGCAGTTCACCGCCGCGCAGCAGGCCGTCCCGGGCCCGGCGGGCCAGGATCAGCCCGCTCTCGATCGGCTCGAACCAGATCTGCCCGGCGACCGCGAGCTGGAGCTTGGCGTGCGACGCGGCGGGCTCGTAGCCGCGGTCGTCGGCGACGGTGAGGACGCGGCGCAGGACGTCGTACCCGAGCCGGTAGTCGCCCTCGGTGGCGACCGCGACGAAGGAGAGGTGGCTGATCGGCGCGACCAGGGGAGCGGCGGTGCCCTGCCCGGCCCACATCCGGCAGGCGGTCACGGTCAGCCAGCCCAGCACGTCCCGGTCGGCGAAGAACGCCGACGGCATCAGCCGGTTGATCACCTGGGCCGCCGCGATCAGCGCCGGGTCGCGCAGCTCCGGCCAGTCCGGGCGCTCCGGCCAGGAGCGCAACTCGGCCAGTCCGGCGATCACGCTCGCGGTCATCTCGGCCCGGTCCGGTACGCCCACGCCCAGCCGCCCGAGCATCCCGAGGCCGAGCTCCAGCGCCTCGGCGAGCCGGGCCCGGCTGGTCAGGCCGACCAGCTGCTGGCAGACGGCGGCACCGCTGACCTCGGTGAGCGCCGCGAAGACCGCGTCCGCCTCGTCGAACCGGGCCAGGTCGCAGAGCGCCCGGTGCCACTCGGTCCGCAGCTCGGGATCGTCCGAGGCGTCCAGCCGGACCGCCGCGGCGAGGAAGGTCTCGGCCGCCGCGTGGTTGGCCACCAGCCGGGCACCGGCGGCGGCCGACCGCAGCAGCCGGAGGACCGTCCGGCGTTCGCCCTCCTCGGTGATCCGGCCGGCCACCGGCAGGTACTGCTCCGCCGCGATCGCCGCGTGTTCGGGGTGCCCGGCGAGCCGCCTGGCGAGTTCCAGATGCGGAAAGAGATCAATGCTCTGGTGTACGGCCTGGCGTACGCGATCGTGCCGGAACCGCGCCACGTCGGCCTCGACGACGACCAGCCCGTCCTCCACCGCCGGTTGCAGCGACAGGCCGGGCGCCGCGATCTGGAGCAGCGGCAGGGACGCGTCGCCGCCGAGGCACGCCATCACCTCCAGCGCGGACCGCGTCTCCGGGGGCAGCGCGGCGACCCGGGCGCCGAGCAGGTCGACCACGTCGCCGCGCCCGACGAAGCGCCGCAGCTCGGTCGCGTCCCAGCGCCACCCGGCGCCCTCGGGGACCAGCGCACCCTCCCGGCGCAGCGCGTTCACCAGCTCGACCGTGTCGAACGGGTTGCCCGCCGTCCGCGCCGTCAGCACCTCGGCCAGCGGCGCCGCCTCCGCCGCGGGCAGCCGCAGCATCTCGCCGAGCAGCGTGCCCACGTCCTCCTGCGGCAGGTTCTCCAGCTGGACCACCCCGGACCCGCCCAGCCGGTGCAGCAGCCCGGTCAGCGGATGCGCCGCGTCCACGTCCCGTTCCCGGTACGCCCCGAGCACCAGCACGCCGGGCAGGTCCGACTCGTCCAGCACCGCGTCGAGGAAGCCGAACACCACCGGACCGGCCCACTGCAGGTCGTCCAGGAAGAAGACGACCGGGCGCGCGCCGGACGCCACGGACCGCAGCACCGCCATCCCGACCCGGCGGATCCGGATCCCGGCCGTGGGATCGCCCTCGCCCGGCTCCGGGGCCACCCCGAGCAGGGTCGCGAACGGCGGGATCACCGCCGCGGCCAGTCCGGCGTCCGGACCGAGCTCCTCCGTGAGACGTACCCGAAGAAGGGCCATCTCCTGATCGCTCTCGGCCAGAAGCTGGGCGCCCAGCGCGCCGAAGGCCTGCCCGACCGCGTTCGCGCCCATGTCCCGCCGGTACGGGTCGCTCCTGCCGGTGAGGAAGTAGCCGCCGGCGGCCGCCACGGTCGGGCGCAGCCGGTCCACCAGCGAGGTCTTGCCCACCCCGGGCGGGCCGGTGACCAGCACGACGCTGCGGTTCCCGGTGACCGCGCCGGTGAAGAGGCCGCGCAGGGTGGCGAGCGCCCCGTCCCGCCCGACCAGCCGGTCCGGCGGCGCCAGCCGCATCGGGAAGTCCCGCTCGCCGAGCACGGCGGGCTCGCCGTCGCCGACCAGGGACAGGTCGTACGCCAGCCCCTCGGCGCTCTGGTAGCGCAGCTCCGGCTCCTTGGCCAGCAGCCGCATGACGATCGCGGCGAGCGGGCCCGACCCGGGCGGCTCCGGCACCCGGGCCAGGTGGTCGTGGACCAGGCGCAGCGGGTCGCCGTCCCGGCCGAACGGCGGCTCTCCGGTGATCAGCTCGTAGAGCACGGCGCCGAGCGCGTAGAGGTCGGCGCGGTGGTCCACCGGCCGCCCGGTCCGCCCGGTCTGCTCCGGCGCCAGGTAGGGGAGTGACCCGGCCAGCCCGGAGTCCTCCAGGTCGGTGGCCGCGGCCAGCTCGAAGTCGATCAGAACCGGTCCCGGTATCAGGATGTTCCCCGGGCTGACGTCGCGGTGCACCACGCCGTGGCGGTGGATCGCGGCGAGGACGGCCGCGAGCGACCGGGCGAGCTCCACCAGCGGCCCGGTCTCCCACGGACCGGGCGTCTCGCTGAGCGGCCGTCCCCGGTCGTCGAGGAAGCAGAGCGTCTCCTCGTCGCTCTCCACGGTCAGCCTCGGGATCCCCCGGATCCCGGCGAGACGCGCCAGGACCTCCCGCTCCCCGCGTACCCGTTCGGCCGCGCGGGGCCCGCGCGGCGTCTTGCGGACGACGGCCGGCCCGTCCGCGGGGGTCACCCGTTCCACCAGGGTGCGCTCGCTGTCGTGGAGCAGAGACCTCACATGTCACCCATCGACCGCTACACCCGGTATCTGAGCGTCTGCGGTTATCCGATCGACGCTTGCGCAGTTGATCGAATTCGTTCGATGATGTGCGCGGGAGGTGGCTCATGTCACTTTTGTCCGTCCTTGACCGTCGGCACACCATCGCCCCACCGGGCTTCAACCGCTGGCTCATCCCGCCCGCCGCCCTGGCCGTGCACCTCTGCATCGGCCAGGTCTACGCCACCAGCGTCTACAAGAACTCCTTCATCGCCCACTTCGGCACCGGTCAGACCGCGATCGGTGTCATCTTCAGCATCGCGATCGTGATGCTCGGCCTCTCCGCCGCCGTCGGCGGCACCTGGGTCGAGAAGAACGGCCCGCGCAAGGCCATGTTCGTCTCCGCGAGCTTCTGGGCCACCGGCTTCGGAGTCGGCGCGCTCGGCATCGCCACCACGCAGCTGTGGCTCGTCTACCTCGGGTACGGCGTGCTCGGCGGCATCGGGCTCGGCATCGGCTACATCTCGCCGGTCTCCACGCTCATCAAATGGTTCCCGGACCGCCCCGGCCTCGCCACCGGCCTGGCCATCATGGGCTTCGGCGGCGGCGCGCTGATCGCCAGCCCGGCGTCCCGGCAGCTGCTCTCCTTCTACGACTCCGGGTACGACCCCAGCGTCTCCACGTCGGTCGCCGACGGCCACGCCCTGGTACTGCTCTTCCTCACCCTCGGCGTCGTCTACTTCCTGATCATGATGTTCGGCGTCGCCAACATCCGGGTACCCGCCGACGACTGGCGCCCGGACGGCTGGGATCCCGCCGCCGTCGCCACCAGGCCGCTGGTCACCACGGCACACGTGTCGGCCGCCAACGCCATCAAGACCCGCTCGTTCTGGCTGCTCTGGGTCGTGCTCTTCTGCAACGTGACCGCGGGCATCGGCATCCTGGAGCAGGCCAGCCCGATGATCCAGGACTTCTTCCGCGGGGCCGACGGCAAGTCCGCGGTCAGCGTGGTCACCGCCGCCGGTTTCGTCGGCGTCCTCTCCCTCTTCAACATGGCCGGCCGTTTCGCCTGGTCCTCCACGTCGGACCTGATCGGCCGCCGCCCCATCTACATGGTGTACCTGGGCGCCGGCATGCTGATGTACCTGCTCCTGGCGACGGTCGGCGACACCACGATCCCGCTCTTCGTCCTGCTGGCCGGCATCATCCTCTCCTTCTACGGCGGCGGCTTCGCCACGGTCCCGGCCTACCTGCGCGACCTCTTCGGCACCTTCCAGGTCGGCGCCATCCACGGCCGCCTGCTGACCGCCTGGTCGGCCGCCGGCATCGCGGGCCCGCTGATCATCAACGGCTTCCTGGACGCCGAGGGCAAGCCCGGCACCCTGACGTCGTCGGCGTACCAGCCCGCCCTCTTCACCATGGTCGGCATCCTCGCCGTCGGCTTCCTGGCCAACCTGCTGATCCGCCCGGTCCCGGTCCACCACCACGAGCCCTCCGTGTCGGAGACGAAGGAGCCCGTCGCATGAACACCCGCCTGGCCGTCTCCTGGCTCCTGGTCGCCGTCCTCCTGGGTTACGGCATCATCCAGACCCTGATCACCGCCGCCAAGCTCTTCCAGTAGCCCACGACGCGGGCACCCGGTTTCCGGGTGCCCGCCCGCTACTCTCTGCGTGTGCCTGGCTATTCATCAATGCCGATGTATCCGGGAGTCGGTCTCTTCGCTCACCTCGCCCAGCAGGAGTGGCAGCGCCTCTGCGACGCCGGCATTCCCGTGCACTTCCCGCCCCGCGCCGTGCTCCTCCGGCAGGGTGACCCCACCGAGCACGTACACCTGATCGTCGCCGGCTGCGTGAAGGCGACCCGGTGCGAGCCCGACGGGAGCCAGGCGCTCCTGACGATCCGGTCCGCCGGTGACGTGGTCGGCGACATGGCGGCCGTCGACCGGCGGCCGCGGTCGGCGACGGTCTCGGCGCTCACCGACGTCGTCACCCACCTGCTGAGCGGTGAGCAGTTCCGCCGTTTCCTGGCGATCCCGCCGGTGGCCACCGGCTTCGCCACCTACACGGTGGGCCGGCTCCGCGAGGCCGATCTGCAGCGGGCCGAGATGGCCGTGCTTCCGGTACGCCGGCGGCTCGCACGAACCCTCCTGCGCCTCGACCGGGAGGCCCGTCATCTGCCCGGCCGGCCACCGGTCAGGCTGCCGCAGTGGGAGCTCGCCGAACTCATCGGCGCCTCCCGGAACGCGGTCGTCGCCGAGCTCACCGTGCTCCGCGATCAGGGCGTCGTGGTGACCCGGCGCCGGGAGATCGCCATCGCGGACGAGCGGCGCCTCGCGGCGATCGCCGCCGATCTGGGAACGGATTGACGGCCGTCACATCGGGAGAGCCCAGAAATGTGCGGAGGCGGATCGTCGTGTTCCGGAGGCTGACGGGTGTCCCACCATCGCGAGAGGAAATGCCATGGACCCGTCGTCCCCGTACCGCCGTACCGTCGATCTGCCTCCCTACCGGGCGATCCTGGCCGTCGACGCCAAGGATTTCACCGCCCAGCCCAGCATCGTCCACCAGCCGATGAGCGGCCTGATCCTGGACCTTGTCGGCGACGCCTTCACCACGGCGGGCCTGGCCGCCGCGTGGCAGCGGCCCGCGTTCCTCGGCCCGACCGGGGACGGGTTCGCCGTCGGGCTGTCGCCGCAGATCCTGCCGCACCTGGTGCACCCGTTCGGCCGGGTGCTCCAGGAGCGGCTGGCCGCGTACAACCGGGACGCCCGTACCGACCAGGCCCGGATCCGCCTGCGGGTCAGCCTCAACGTGGGCCCGTTGCCGGTCGACCCCGCCGATCCGCACTGGACCGGCAACGGCACGGCCC
The DNA here is from genome assembly GCF_040681165.1 of Actinoplanes sp. NPDC051851. Taxonomy (NCBI): domain Bacteria; kingdom Bacillati; phylum Actinomycetota; class Actinomycetes; order Micromonosporales; family Micromonosporaceae; genus Actinoplanes; species Actinoplanes sp. NPDC051851. Next base: position 17,966 of record NZ_JBFAYF010000067.1, read on the forward strand.
GCAACGACACCCACCGCCTGCTCGACTCGAAGCCGGTCAAGGCCGTCCTCGCCGGTACTAGCGATCGCGTGACCCACGTGGCCTGCATCTTCTCCGACCGCGTCTTTCAGGACGTGGTGGTCGCCGGCTACACGGAGATGCACCCCGACCGCTGCATCGAGGTCCCGGCGACCGTCGACGGCAAGGCCTTCGCCCAGAGGGCCTGGCTTTACGTCCCGGAGAGCACCGGTTTCCTCCCGGCGCTCACCACGCCGGCCCCGTCACCGGACTCCGACCCGGTACCGCCGACGAAGGCCCCGGTGGCGCCGGCCGTCTCCGGCCCCCGGGTCCGCAAGAACTGGGGCCAGGTGGCGACCAGCCCCGGTTCGATGACCCAGCACACCGGCGGTGCGCAGTGACCACCGCGGCCGACGAGTTCGGTTCGCTGGACGACTCCACCACCGACGATCTGCCGGACCTGGTCGAAGGCCCGATGATAACCGCGAACCACGGGCAGGCCGCGACCAACGTCGGCACCATGACGCAGTACATCACCAACTGGCTCGGTCGTTACCGGGCGGCCCGGGAGCTGAGCCCGGAGTTCGTCGCGTCCACCATGGATACGTTCGTGGAGCGGGAGTATCTCCATGCCGGCCTCTCCACGGGGCCTATGAGGAGCGGCGAGGCCGCAAGTCTGCTGCGTGAGTACCACTGCGTGCTGCTGGTCGGCTCGGCGGAATCTGGTCGCCGGACCGCTGCCGTGGCGTTGCTCAGCCACACCGGCCTGCCGATGCACGAACTGCCGGTCGACGACGACGTCCAGCGGCTCCTCCGTCCGGGGGACGTTGCCTGGGACGAGTCCGGCCGCGTCGCCTACCTGGTGGTGGTGCCCCGACAGGCGGAGCGCTCGGGCCGGCTCGTGGAGCAGCTTGCGGGCTATCGCGCGGAAGTCGAGCGCCGGGACGCCCGCCTAGTGGTGCTTCTGGACCGGGAGGCCTGGCTGATGGTCGAGGGCCTCCCCGGCTTCGGGGCGCTGATGGTCGGACCGCCCGACCCCGGCCGGGTGCTGGAACGGCTGTTGCGGGACCAGCGGCAGGTGTGGGAGGTCGACCGTCTCCTGCACGAGCAGGCGGTCGCCCAGGTGCTCCGGGGCGCGGGTCCCGGGCAGGTGCTGCGCCTGTACCGGCGGATCATGAGCGCGGCCGGCGAGGTCCTTCGGCGCGGTGTCGCCGACCCGGTGCCGGTGATCGCGGAGGAAGCGGTCAAGGCATACCAGAACTGGGACGAGCAACTGGTCCAATGGTTCGAGCAGTACAGCGATCCGCGTGCCCGGTTGTTCCTGATCGCCCTCGCCTTCCTGGAGGGTGAACCGGCCGGGGACGTCCTCGACCGGTCCGAGAAGCTCGGCAAAGTGCTCGACGAGTCCGCCGATCTGCGCGGCGGTGTCGGCGGCATGGGCATCCGTCGGCTCGCCCGGTGCGTGGGCGCCGAGGTCGACGGTGAGTGGCGGATCCGTTTCACTCGCGCGGCCTATGCGTCCTCGGTCCTGAGCTTCGTGCACGGTGACCAGTCGAAGGAGTTCCGGCGCAAGCTCTGGGAGTGGGCGGCGGTCCTGCCGATGCGGGGTGGCCCACCGCACCAGCGGATCGCGGTCCAGGTGGCCGACGCCATGCTGATGATGAACCTCTCGATGCCCAGCCCGAACATCCCCGAGGTGCGTTTCCTGGTGTACTCCTGGTGGCGGCATCCGGCTCTTCGCCCCCTGGTGACGAACCTGATCACCGTGCTGGCCCTGAGTCCGGAGGCCGGATCGGTCATGCGCCGCCGGTTGCTCCAATGGGCGACGGAGTTCCGCGACCCGGGGCTGCTCGCGGCGGTCGCCGCGGTCTGCGCGGGCCCGTTCGCGGACACCTACCCGCAAGCCGCGTTCACCCGGCTCCGTCGTCTGGCGGCGCGGGAGAGCGTCGACGACGACGTGGTCGCGGCGATCGTGGCGCTCTGGCCGAGGCCGGCTCACCGCCGGGCCGTGCTCCAGCAGGTCGTCGGCTTGGTTGCTGAGGAGGGTCCGCAGCGTTCCGTCGGTCTGCGGGCGTTCGCCGCGATCTCCGTCGTGCCGTCCGACGTCCGTGACGTCTTCCACGCCCTGGCCGCCGACGACGCGTTGCGGGGCTCTCTCATCGGCGCTCTCATGGACCTGTTCACGCCGCCCGGACCGCAGGGCGAGTTCCGGCAGGCCCTCGAGGTCTGGCTGGAGGTCGCCGTGGACGAGCCCGCCTACCAGGAGCTGATCGCCGGCCTGTTCGTTCTCGCCGGGCGGAAAGGCTCGTCGGACGACGGCGTCAGCGCCCGCTACGCGATGATGAACAAGCTCCTCGACGAGTGGCAACCGGTCGTCGAGGACGGTGCGTACCCGGGAGCCCGTGACTTCCGGGACTGGCTCTGCGAACGGTTGCACCGTGCCGATCCGCTCTCCGGGTGGCGCTCCGAGTCCCTGGTGGCTCTCCGATGACCGCGTCGGCTGGTGACGGGTTCCGGCGGTTCGTCGCCGCGGCGTGGGCCGAGGCCCGCGGTGGGCGGCCGGAGCCGGTCGAAGTCGTCCCCCAGACCCGGCACTCCCCGTTCACCTTGGACCTGCCCAGTACCGATCGGGATCTGTCGTTCTCGGCCGTGTTCGGCGTTTATTGGCAGGGTGAGCCCGGCCGTTACTGGCCGGCCCGGAACGAGGTGGACAAGCGGGTGGTGGAGCTGGCCGGCCGCTATACCGTGGCGCAGGTGGGCTTTCTGGAGAGCGAGCTCAACAACCGGCTCGGCCAGTGGTTCCATCTCGCCGGCATTCGGCTGGTCGCCGGTGGGGCGACCCTGAGCGTCGCACCGGAGGTGCTGGCGGCTCATGCGGAGATGCAGGCGATTCGGCGGAACGCGGCGGTGGGGCGGCTTCGCTGGGAGACCGAGCTCGATGAGCTCGGATACCTTCGGGAGAAGGTCTTCTCTCGGCCCGAGGTTGCCCGCAGCTACTGGCTCAACCGTCATCTGGACACGCCCGGGGACGTGGCACGGATCGACTTCGAGGCGATCGCCGCGATGTTCGCCGGGCCGGGCGAGAGCACCACGACCGTGATCGCCGGGCTTCTCCATGAGTTTCTCAGCGGGCTCGACGACGGGCAGCGCCGCTACCTCGTGCAACAGCTGGGTGCGGTGTTCACGGCGCATGCCCGGGCGGATCTCGCCGGGCTGCTCGGGAGCGTTCCGGGGGAGCAGGCAGGGCCGCAATGAGGGAGGGGCCGTGCCGGAGCGATACGGGCACGGCCCTGCTCCTGATCAGAATCGGTCCTTGCGGATTTACACGTACGTAGCAGAAGAGATGCGGTGGGAAACGCGGGCGGATGTCAGCCTCCTCCTCAACCACGTGGAGCTGGAGGGTGTGCATGACGACCGAGGGACTCACCGCGGAGACGGTGGCGGAAGCGCCGAGATCCGCCAATACCCTCAAGGCTGGAGCGGTCGGGCTGGCCGGGGTGCTCTTCATGGCGGTGGCGAACGCCGCGCCGATCACCGCGATGACCGGGAACGTGCCGATCGCGGTCGGCTACGGCAACGGGACCGGGGCGCCGGCGGGCTTCCTCGTCGCCACCGTCGTGCTGACGCTCTTCACCGTCGGGTACGTCGCGATGGCGCGGCACATCACCACGGCCGGGGCGTTCTACGGGTTCGTCACGCACGGGCTCGGGCAGATGTGGGGCATGGCGACCGGCATGCTCGCCACGATGGCGTACGTCGTCTTCGAGGGGTCGCTGATCGGGATCTTCTCGTACTTCGGGAACTACGCGCTGAACGACTGGTTCGGCTGGGACGTCAACTGGCTGGTCATCGCGGTGGTCGGGATCGCGCTGATCGCGGTGCTCGGCTACTTCGACATCTCGATCGCGGCGGCCTTCCTCGGGTTCCTGCTGATCTGTGAGGTGGTGCTGCTGGCGGCGCTGGCCTTCTCGGTCCTGTTCAAGGGCGGCGGGCCGGACGGCCTGATGGCCTCGTCGGTCAACCCGGTCGAGGCGTTCTCCAACCTGACCGAGGGCGGCGGGCTCGGCGCGATGACCTCCGCGGGCACGCTGGTCGCGGCGGGCAGTGGCGCGCTCGGCCTGTTCTTCGCGTTCTGGTCGTGGGTCGGGTACGAGACTACCGCGGTCTACGGCGAGGAGTCCCGCAACCCCCGGCGGATCATCCCGCGCGCCACCCTGATGGCCGTGGTCGGTCTCGGGCTCTTCTACACGTTCGTCTCGTGGATGGTGATCGCCGGCAACGGCGCGAAGCAGTCGGTCGAGCTGGCGAACAACGACGCGATCGGCATGTTCACCCACCTGGCCGCGGCGAACCTGGGCGGGCAGTGGGTCACGTACGTCTACATGTTCCTGATGGTCTCCGGCTCGTTCGCCTGTGCGCTGGCGTTCCACAACGCCGCGTCGCGCTACCTGTTCGCGATCGGCCGGGAGATCCCGGCGACCATGAGGACGCTCGGCGCCACGCACGCCACGCACAAGTCCCCGCACATCGCCTCGGCCGTGCAGTCGGCGGTCACGCTGGTGCTGACGGTCGGCTTCTACTTCCTGACGGTGGGCGGCAGCGACCCGAGCCGGGGCGGCTACATCTACCTGTACGGCCTGCTCGCGCTCCTCGGCACGATGGCGATCCTGCTGGTGCAGACGATCACGTCGGTCGCGGTGATCTGGTACTTCCACGTCAAGAAGACCCACCCGGGCGACGGGATCACCACCGGCGTCATCCCGGCGCTCGGCGGTGTCGGCATGCTCTACGTGGTCTACCTGCTCTTCTCGAACATCGACTTCGCGGGCGGCGGCGCGGCGGGTTCGCCGTTCTTCAAGGCCATCCCGTGGATCGTGGTGGCGACGTTCGCGGCCGGGCTCGGCTACGCCCTGTTCCTGCGGGCGCGCAGCCCGCAGACCTACGCGGCGATCGGCCGTACCGTGATGGAGGAGACGCACGAACGGTGAGGGAGAGGCCCCGGCGGAAGCCCGCCGGGGCCTGACCGGAGCGGACTAGCGCCGGGTCTTGGGCAGGTCGTACTCGTCGGCGGCCTTGCAGTCGCGATGGTTGCCGACGGCGGCCGGCCCGGCCTTCTTCAGCGCCTCCCGGGCCTGTTCCCGGCCCAGGTTCCAGGCGTACCAGGGGTCGGGTTCCGACAGGTCGTCGGCGATCCAGCTGAGCGTGCAGCGCCGCAGCGGGTCGGGCAGCCCGGTCAGCGCGGGCGTGGCGTCGGCGGAGAGGGCCCGCAGGTACCACGCGTCGATCTTGCCGGTCTTCTCGTAGCGGACGATGTTGCGGCTGGCGGCGTAGTCCTCCGGGTCGAGGACGGCGAGGCCGAGCAGCATCAGCACGGCGAGGCCGACCGTGGCCCGCGGGATCCACCGGCCCCGCCAGCGGACGCCGGCCGCCGCGATCATCACGAAGACCGTGCCGAGCAGGATCTCGAAGGACATCACGAAGATGCGCTCGCCGGTGAAGCTGTAGACCTTCTGGTACGTCCACATCCGGGAGAGCGCCGACGCCACGATCACGATGCTCAGCGCGCAGAGCAGGCCGAGGACGGTACGCAGCAGGACCCGTTCCGCCGCGGTGTCCCGGCGGGCCCAGCGTGCCACGGCGCCGAGGACCGCCAGGGTCAGCAGCGTGACCAGGACGAGCTGCCAGAAGCCGCTGCGGGCGTACTCGGCGTAGCTGAGCCCGGAGGTCTTCAGCACGTGCTGATCGCCGCCGAAGAGCACGGTGAACTGGACCGCCACGAAGCCGGCGAAGAGCAGGACCAGGCCGAAGCCGGCCGGCGCCCACTCGACCAGGCCGAGCCGCCGGTCACCGTCGGTGTCCATACTGGTCGTCGTCGGGGGCGCCGAGAGCGTGTACGTCCCGGCGACCGCGACCAGGGCGCCGAGCACGGCCAGGAAGATCCAGCGGAAGATCGAGCCGATGTCGACATCGGGCACGGCGTCGTTGAGCAGCGTCGAGAACGCCACGTCCGCGGAGGAGAGCAGCCCGCCGAAGACGAGGAGCACGACGAGCGTGATCCCGATCGAGAAGACGACCCGGCGGACCATGCCCGCGTTCCGGCTCGCCTCGATGTGGCCGCGTACCCAGGGGATTCCCTTGAGGGCCGCGTACGGCACGGCGATCAGGCTGAACAGGATCGACCGGATCTGGCGTCCGCCGGCGATCGCCAGCGCGGTGCAGCAGAGCGCGCCGAGCACGCTGAACGTGGCCAGCCACCAGGCGTTCCGGACGGCCGGGACGGCGAGCAGCGCGAGCGCGGCGAGGGCCCAGGCCGCGCGGATCCAGCGTTCGGTCCGGGGCAGGGTGGCGGTGCCGCGGCGGACGACGAACCCGACACTCAGCGTGAGTACCAGCCAGGCCAGGAACCAGCCGATCCCGACGCGGTCCAGCGGCAGGAGGGTGGCGATGCCGATCGCGCTCACCAGCACGGCGGCGGGCACCGCGCGTCCCTTGACCCTCGCCGGCCCGGGCCAGTGCCTGTCGCGGAACCTCTCCCACGCGGTCGGCGGCGGCTGATACCGGGCGCCGCCCGCGCCGTAGACCCATCCGGGCGGCGGCGGAGCCGTGGTCCGTCTCGCCGTCGGCTTCGCTTCCTCCTCAACCTTCTCCGGTACGACCTCAGCGGGCTCGACGACCGCGGGCGTGGCGACCACGGGCTCCTCGGCCATCGGAGGCTCGGTCTCGGGCTGCTCGACCGCCGGAGTCTCGGCCGCCGGATCCTCGGCGACGAGAGCTTCGGCGGCGGGTTCCTCGACGGCGATGGGAGCCGCGACGGCGGCGGTCTCTGCGACGGGAGCCGCGACGGCGGCGGGGGCGGCCTGCTCGGTGGTGGGACCGACCGGCACCATCGGCAGGAAGACCGCATACCCGCGCGTACCGGAGGGAATGCGAATGGGGATCGCCCAGGCCGGCTCGCCCTCCGCGCCGGGCCAGACGATCGAGGGAACGGCCGCCGTCGGCGGCATGACCAGCAGCTGGGGCGCGTCGTGCTCGGGGCCCTCGGGGGCCGGATCCGTCGGATGTCGTTGCGGCGGTGGCTCGGCCACAGCACCCTCCTAGCTTGATCGGTCCGCACACTGTAGGGCTCCTGTGAGCCCTTGTCGACGACGGAACGAGACCGTTGCGCCGCTACGAAGGTGTATGGCACGAAACCGGGAGGGGCAAAGCAGTCTTAAGTGGTGCGATCCGGGGAGCGGACGATGCTTCCGTCGCCCGCTCCCCGGTCCGGTCAGCTCTCGTCGACCGCGATCGTCAGGCTCGCCGTGTAGCCCTCGGTGGCGCTGCCCGTCACCGTGGCCATCTGCTGGTCGTACCCGTCGCTGAACACGTTGTCGGTCGCGAGGGTGATCTGCGCGAGGTTGCTGACGCTGCTGGAGTAGCCGTCGGTCGCGTACGCCTCGTCGCAGACGTCCTCCGGGAAGCCGAGCTGCGAGGTCTTCACGATCGCGCCGGCGCCGCTGGTCGCGTCGTCCAGGGAGGCGTACACCTCGAAGTGGATGTGCGGCCAGCGGCCGAGGTAGCAACCCGGGAAGATCGTGGTGAAGCTGACCGTGCCGGAGGCGTCCGCCTCCTGGATGCCGCGCAGGTAGTTCTCGTCCGCGATCGCCGTGGAGTACAGCGAGTAGTTGCCGTCCCGGTCGCAGTGCCAGATGTAGACGGCCACGCCGGAGAGCGGGGTGCACTCCAGGTCCTCGACCGTGATGTTCACGGTCAGCGGGATGCCCTCGGCCACGCCGCTCGCGTCGCCGAACGAGGTGGTGATGTCGCTGCGGACCACGCCCTCCGCGGTGCGGATGTCGATCCCGTTGGTGCCGTCCGCCGGGTACGGTCCGTTCGTCTCGTCCGGCACCTCGGTGAGGTCGCAGGTGGTGTCGGCGTACGAGGTGGAGCGGTCGAAGAACATCCCGCCACCGACGGCGACCGCGGCGACCCCACCGGTGAAGCCGGCCAGCATCTTCCGGCGGCTCATCGTGCGCAGGTCGAACGCGAGCCCTTTGTCGTGGACCTCGCGGACGTACGCCTCGTTGTCATCTTTCTTCTGCATTATCTCTTTCCTCCGGTTGATCCCGGGACGACCGGCGTGCCCGATCGCCTCTGCCACAGCCGGGGATTGAAATAGTGAACTGTGTGAAAGTCATATGAATGACCTTTGTGTAGTCGAGGGGTGATGTCGACCGGATTGTCTACATCGATAGTTGACGATGTATCTCGTCCGCGTCGGGATGTCCCAGGTCACTGAGGATCGTCGCGGCCCGCTGCCAGGCCGCGCGGGCGTCCCGCGCGTCGCCGCCATCGAGCAGCACCGCGCCCAGCCGTCGCAGCGTGTCGGCCTCCTGGTAACGGTCGCCGCAGGCGGCGAACGCGGCGATCGCCGCCCGGAACTGCCGGACCGCCTCCGCCCGGTCGCCCCGCAGCCGGTACGCCACCCCGAGCGTGTCCCGGGTGAGCGCCGCCCCGAAGTCGTCGCCGAGCCGCTCCTGGATCCGCAGCGCCCGCCGCGCGTGATCGATCGCGGACTCGGCGTCGCCCAGGTGCGCGTGGTGCCAGCCGATCGCGTTGAGCACCACGGCCTCGCCCGGCGGATCGCCGAGTCCACCGAGGAGGGCGAGCGCCCGCTCGTCGTGGACCAGGGCCTCGGCGTGCCGGTGCTGGCGGGCGAACATCCGGGCGGTGGTCCGGTGCGTCGCGGCCAGCCCGGCCCGGTCGCCGGCCATCCCGAAGAGCCTCCGGGCGATCGCCAGCTCGTCGTCGGCCTCGGCGTACGCCCGCAGCCAGATCCGCGCGTTGGCCAGCCCCCGGCGCGCCTCGGCCTCCGCGCGGGCGTCGCCGAGACGGCCCGCGGCCCGGACGGCGATCTGCTGGAGGGCGAGCCGATCGTGCCAGCGCCCGCGCCGCTCCAGGTAGGTGATCATGCGGTCGACCAGGGTGAGTGCCAGGCGGTCCCCGGCCTGGGCGGCGCAGGCCAGCAGCACCTGGTGCTCCCGGTCGAACCAGGACAGATCGGCGGTACGCGCGGTCGCGGTGTAGTACTCCAGCATCCGGTCGCGGAACGGGGCCGGGTCGCCCGCGATCGCCGCCGCGTGCGCGCGGACCAGGTCGTGCATCCGGTAACGCCCCGGCTGGTACTCCTGCACGAGGTGCCCGTCGACCAGTTCGCGCAGCGCCGGGGCGAGCTCGGCACGGGGCCAGCCGGTCAGGTGCCGGAGCGCGTCGGCCCCGATCTCCGCGCCGGGCGCCACCCCCATCCGCCGGAACAGCTCGGCGGCACCGGGCCGGACCGCGGCGAGCGAGGTGGCGAGGACCGCGCCGAGTCCGACCGGCTCCTCGCGCAGCTCGGCGGCGAGCGCGGCGAGCGGCAGCTCCGGGGCGAGCAGCGCGCGCCCGGCCACGATGCCGAGGGCCAGGGAGAGCCCGGCGCAGTGCCGGACCAGCTCGGCGACGGCCGCCGGCTCCGCGTCCGGGCGTTCCGGGCCGAGGTGCCCGGCGAGCACCTGCTCGGCCTCCACGTCGTCGAGCGTGCCGAGCGGCACCGGCCGCGCGCTGTGCCCGGTGACCAGGCCGGCCAGCCCGGTCCGGCTGGTGATCAGGGTGGCGCAGCCCGCCGAACCGGGCAGCAGCGGGACGACCTGCTCGGGCGTCCGCGCGTCGTCCAGCACCACCAGCATCCGGCGCCCGGCGACCAGGCTGCGGTAGAGCCCGGTCTGGCTGTCCGGGTCCGGCGGCAGCCCGGCGGCGGTCACGCCGAGCCCGGCGAGGACGCCCCGGACGGCGGCCTCCGGCGCGAGCGGATCGCGGCCCGGGTCGAAGCCGCGCAGGTTGACGTAGAGCTGGCCGTCCGGGAACCGGTGGGCGTTGTCGTGTGCCCAGCGCAGTGCCAGCCAGGTCTTCCCGACCCCGCCCGGCCCGTGCACCAGCGCCACCCGCGCGCCGCCGCCGTCCCGGCCGGAGAGCACGCCGCCGAGCCGGGAGAGTACGGCGGACCGTCCCCGGAAGGCCGCCGGGAGTGGCGGCAGCTGCCGGGGCACCACGCCGGGAACGGCCGGACGGGAAGCGGCCGGTGCGGCGCCCACCTGCGGCCGGGGACCGGCCGGTGGAGCACCTTCCCGCAGCATCCGCTGGTGCAGCCGCTGCAGCGAGGGCCCGGGGTCGATGCCGAGCTCGCCGGCGAGCCGGTGCCGGACCCGCCGGTAGTGCTCCAGCGCGTCGGCCCGCCGCCCGCTCCGGTAGAGCGCCAGGATCAGCTGACCGGCCAGCCGTTCGTCGAGCGGGTCCTCGGCCGCCCGTGCGGTGAGCACGCCGACCGTCTCCGCGTGCCGTCCGTCCGCGAGCAGCAGGTCGATGTGATCACGTTCGGCCGCCTGCCGTTCCCGGGCCAGCTCCGCACGCACCTGGGCCGCCCACGGGCTGTCCAGACGGCCGAGCGGTTCACCGCGAAAGAGACCGAGCGCCTTCCGGTACGACGCCGGATCGCCCCCGGCGCGTGCCGCAGCCGCGAGACCCCGGAACCGGTGCAGGTCCACCGCGAGCGGATCGACGGTCAGCAGGTAACCCGCCGTCTGGCGGAGGATCGTCGCGCCGCACGGTTCGAGCGCCTGCCGGAGCCGGCACAGGTAGGCCCGCGTGGTCTCCCGGGCCCGGCGCGGCGGATCGGTGCCCCAGACCCGCTCGACCAGGCAGCCGGCCGGCACACAGCGTCCGGCGTCGACGGCGAGCGCCGCCAGCACGTAGGTCTGCTTCGGATGCCCGGCGTCGACCGTGGCGCCGTCGCCGAGCACCTCGATGTCGCCGAGCAACCGGATCTCCGCCGTCACCGCGCCTCCCGGGCACAGTCTCGGCGGGTCCGGGGCGTGCCGCAGTCACGTACCTGACCTGCGGTGCAACGTCCGTACAACGGCCGCCCAACGGGGCCGGTGGACGGTGGGAACCGACACCGGCGAACGACGCCGGCGACGAGGGGGAGGAACCATGAGGAACGACGCGCAGGACAGCACCGCCGCACTGAGCACGGCGAGCACCGCGAGCAAGACCGGGAAGAAGTACCGGGTCCAGCTGACCTCGCTGACCTGCCACCGCAAGCAGGACGCGATCGGCCACGACGAGCCGCAGGTCCTGGTCAACGGCGTCACCGTGTACGGCCCGGGCGACATCGGCAAGGGCGAGACCGTCGACCTGCGCCCGCGCTCGGCGGTGTTCACCTCGGTGGCGCACATGGCGCTGGTCGAGGCGGACCCCGGCGCGGACGACGAGTTCGGCCTGGTCACCGCGATCCGCGCGCAGTCCGGCAAGGGACCGCAGCGCGGCGAGTTCCACCTGCCGGGCGCCGACTACGAGATCACCTTCCAGGTGGTGCCCGCCTGATCAGGAGCGGACACGTGGCCCGGCACCGGTCGACGGTGCCGGGCCGCCGAACGTCTGACTTAACGCCGGTTCGCTCACCTTGCCGCGGCCGCTGCCGACCCTTCTGCTCGACCGGGCGGCCGAGAGTGCCGCTCGCCCATGGAGGGGAGCACGGTGTTCGGTTCCAGGAAGCAGACAGCGTCCAGCCGGTTGACCGCGGAGCTGACCGAGGCGCGCGAGGACGTCGAGGCGGTCACCGCGATCGTGCGGGCGATGGAGTCCTGCACGACGCCGGAGGATGCGATCGGCACCGCGCTCTCGCTGGTCCGCGAGCGGTTCCACTGGGCGTACGGCTCGTACTGGCAGCTGGACCCGGCCGCGAAGCTGCTGCGGTTCGCGCAGGAGAGCGGCACGGTCACCGACGAGTTCCGCAAGGTCACCCTGGAGGCCGCGTTCGCCGAGGGCACCGGGCTCTCCGGTCGCGCCTGGCGCGCCCGCGACCTGGTCTTCGTCAAGAATCTCGCCGATCTGACCGACTGTGTCCGCGCCCCCGCCGCGACCCGGGCCGGCGTCCGCAGCGGCATCTGCTTCCCGATCATCGAGGACGGCCAGGTCGTCGGGACGATGGACTTCTTCTCCACCGAGGAGCTGGACCTGTCGGCCAGCCGGCTCGCCGTGCTGCGCGCGGTCGGCGTGCTGGTCTCCGCCGCGCTGGTCCGCCTGCACGAGGTGGTGCAGCAGGAGAAGGCCGCGCAGGACGTCGAGGCGGTCTCCACGGTGATCCGGCAGATGACCGAGGCGCACACCCGGGACGACGCGCTGCGCTCCGCGCTGGAGACGATCCGCGCCGACTTCGACTGGCAGTACGGCTCCTTCTGGGCGCTGGACGAGGACGCGAACGTGCTGCGGTTCGCGCTGGAGTCGGGCGACGCGGGCGCCGAGTTCCGCCGGGTGACCATGTCCGCCTCGTTCGCCCGCGGCGTCGGCCTCTCCGGTCGTGCCTGGGCCCGTGGCGACCTGGTGTTCGTCGAGGACCTGGGCGAGCTGACCGACTGCGTACGCCGTCCGGCGGCCCAGGCCGCGGGCGTAAAGTCCGGCGTCTGCCTGCCGATCCGTGTCGGTGGCCAGATCGTCGGCACGATGGACTTCTTCGCCACCCGGACGCTGATCATGTATCCGGGGCGGGAGGCCGCGCTGCGCAACACGGCGTTCCTGGTCGGGCAGGCGCTCGAGCGCTTCAACTCGACCGAGCAACTGCGCACCGCCGGCCGTACGCTCCTCGACTCGATCGCCGAGGTGGAGCGGAACGTCGCCTCCGCGTCGACCGTCGCGGCCGGCGGTGAACGGCTCACCGTGGAGGCCAACGACCAGGTGGCCGCGCTGGGCCAGGCGAGCGCCGAGATCAACCAGGTGGTCCAGGCGATCCAGTCGATCGCCGCGCAGACCAACCTGCTCGCGCTCAACGCCACCATCGAGGCGGCCCGCGCCGGTGAGGCCGGCAAGGGCTTCGCCGTGGTGGCCGGCGAGGTCAAGGAACTCTCCGGCGAGACCGAGCGGGCCACCACCGAGGTCAGTGAGCGGGTCGGCACCATCCAGGCCCGGGTCGGCGCGGTGGTCGCCTCGCTGGCGCAGATCCAGACCGCGGTCGAGCAGATCAACGAGACACAGAGCCTCATCAACGGGGTCCTTCAGGAGCAGCGTGCCGTGACCGGCGCCCTCCTCAACTGATCGGAGTACGTATGGCGACAGACGAGCGTTACACCGAGCACACCACGTGGGCGCAGCTGCGGGAGGGCAACGCCCGGTACATGGCGGGCACGAGCGCGGCCGACATGCGCCGCGGCGCGAACCGTCGCGCCGAACTGGTCGGCTCCCAGGCGCCCTCGGCCCTGGTGTTCGGCTGCTCGGACTCCCGGGTTCCGGTCGAGATCCTCTTCGACCAGGGGCTGGGCGACCTGTTCGTGGTCCGGACCGCGGGGCACGTGATCGACGGCGCGGTGCTCGGCTCGATCGAGTACGCGGTGGAGATCCTCGGTGTGCCGCTGATCGTGGTGATGGGGCACGACGGGTGCGGCGCGGTGGCCGCCGCGATGGCCATGGTGGACGAGGGGAAGGTGCCGCCCGGGTCGATCCGCGACGTGGTCGAGCACATCGCCCCGGACATCGTGCGCGCCCGGTTCGCCGGCGACCGGACCTTCGAGGGCGCCGTCGAGCAGCACGCGCGCTACTCGGTGGAGCTGCTGCGGGAACGCTCGGCGCTGGTCGACGGCGCGGTCCGGGCCGGTCGCCTGACCGTGGTGCCGGCCTGGTACTCGCTGCGCACCGGTCAGGTCGCCGAGGCGCTGCCTCTTCCGGCGCTGCTCGCGGCGTGAGGTCGTACGCGGAAGGCGGGCGGGAAGCGGCCCGCCCGCCTCCGCCACCGTCAGTCGAAGTCGTCGGGTGACCGGAACGTCCACCGCTGGCTGTCGGTCTGCGTGTCCACGGAGTTGACCGTCACCGGGCTCCCGTTGGTGGTTCCGGGGGCGTCCAGAACCTTGTCGAACTTGACGTTCTTCAGGCGGTTGTTCCTCACCCGCCACTGCTGGGCCACTCTCCGGGACGAGTCGCAGTCGAAGATGACCACCCTGCCGCTGCTCCTCGCCTCCAGGCAGCGGTCGCTGTCGGAGCTGCGCAGCTCGAAGGTCGTCTTGGTGATCCAGTTGCGTTCCCACTGCTGATTGACCTGGTCGGGGGTGATGCAGGCCCAGACCTGCAGCCTGGTGCCGTTGCCGCCGCTGGTCTGGTTCGGGACGTCGAGGCAGAGCGTGGACTTCCTGTTGAACAGGTACCAGGGACCGTCGTCCTCCGGGTTGTCGGCGGCCGACGCCGCGGTGGCCGGGACGAGGACGGACGCGACGAGGGCGAGAGCGGTGCCGGTGCGGGCGATACCGATGAGCCAGGGGTTCATGACACTCCTTGGTCGAGCGGCTGGTGCGTGACCAGCGTCGCCACGAAGGGAGGGCCGGAACCACACCGGCGGGTCACTCAGTGACACGGGAGCCGGAACTTCCCTCTACTGGGCTTTATCGGACACGACAATGGCACTGTGGACGACGGAACGGTCTGCGGCCGGATGGTCGCGATCCTCGACGCCGTCGGTGCCCTCGGTACCGAGGCGACCCTGGCCGCTGTCACTCTCACCACCGGGATCCCGAAGCCGACCGTTCGCCGGATAGCCGCCGGCCTGGTCGCCCGGGAGCTTCTCGAACGGACCCGCGCCGGCTACCGGCTGGGCGGGCACACACTGGCGCTGGGGTTGCGCGCGGCCGAGCAGCACGGGCTGCGCGACGCCTCCACGCCGTACCTGCAGGACATCTTCGCGCGTACCCGGGAGGTGGCCTGGATCAGCACCGTCTCGGACACCGAGCTGGTCGTGGTGAACAGCGCCTTCGGCGGCAACCGGGCCGAGGAGGTGCGCCGCGCCCGATGGCCCGGCGTGGTCCGGGACGGCCGGTTCCTCTCCTCCGCGGCGGGCCGGCTGGTGCTGGCAGACCGCCCCGAACTGGCCGACCGGTTGCGTGACCGGCCGCTGCCCGCGCTCACCCGGTACACCCCGACCGCGTGGTCCCGGCTCCGCAGCCTGGTGGACGAGGTCCGCGACACCAACGTCGCGGTGGAGAGCGAGGAGTCCGCCCTCGGGTACGCCTGCGTGGCCGCCGGTCTCCGCGCGCCGGACGGCACCCTGATCGGGATGGTCGGTGTCACCGGGCGTACCGGGGGCTTCGACCCGGCCCGCTTCCGGGGCCACCTGCTCTCCGCCGCCACCGCGATCAGCGGCTCCCTCGACGCCGCCGACCCGCCGCCGGCCCGCATCGTGCCTGCTGGGCGCGGCGTATAGCGAACGTATGGCGTGCGGATGCCGCGGTGCCCGAGCATCAGAACCACGCCGTTCCCGCTGGGACGATCAAAAGGTAACGGGGCTCGAACGGCGACCGGTGGGTGGGAGACGCCGATGCGCCCGATCGCGCATCCCGCCCGCGGGTCCGCTCGCGCGGAACCGCCCGGTCTCGGTGGGGCACGGGGCTCTCCGAGGCGGAGGCGTGCGCGAGGGACGTGCTGTCCGGTGGCGGGCCGGGCGGCGCGTCCCGTTCGACCGAAATCTACATATGATCGACTTTTGCTGGCGTCGCCGATAACCTGGCCGCGATGCCATCCGACAGCGTGCACTACCGGATCCTGGGCAGTGTGGAGGTATGGCTCGGCGACGCGCGGGCGGCCGTGGCCCGGCCCCGGCACCGGGCCGTCCTGGGATACCTGCTGCTCAACGCCGGACGGGTGGTCACCGTCGAGGCCCTCGCCGAGGCGATGTGGGGTGGCGCCGAACCGGCCACCGCACGTTCTCAGCTGCAGGCCGACGTCTCCGCGATCCGCCGGGCCGGCGACGGCCGTCTCGCGCTGCTCAGCCACAGCGGCGGCTACCTGCTGCAGGCCGGTCCGGACCAGGTCGACCACCTGCGATTCGGCGCCCTCAAGGCCGGCGCGCGCGAGCTACCGCCCGCCGAGCGGGTGGCCCGCCTGCGGGAGGCGCTCGCACTCTGGCGTGGCCCCGCCTTCGCGGACGCGTCCGGGGCGTACGTCATCGGTGCCCGCCGCCGGCTGGACGAGGAGCGGCTGGCCGCCTGGGAGGACCTCTTCGACGCCGAGCTCGAGGTGGGCCGGCACCGGGAGATCGTGCCGGAGCTGGCCGGGATGGCCCGCGACGAGCCCACCCGCGAGCGGCTCTGGATCGCGCTGATGCTCGCGCTGCACCGCTGTGGACGGCAGGCCGACGCGCTGGCCGCGGGCCGGGAGCTGCGCCGCTTCCTCGCCGGCGAGCACGGCCTGGAGCCGGGCCAGGCGTTCGTCGCGGCCGAGCGGTCGATCCTGCAGTCGGACGGCGCCGCCGAGGGGGACCGGCCCGCCGAGGCCGTGCCGGTCGTCCCGGCGCAGCTGCCGCCGGACATCGCCGACTTCACCGGCCGGGAGCGCGAGGTCGCCCACCTCGCGGGCGCGCTCGCCCAGGACGGCACGACACGGCCGATCGTGACGATCACCGGGATGGGCGGGGTCGGCAAGAGCACGCTCGCGGTGCACGCCGCGCACCGGGCCGCCGGCGCGTACCCCGACGGCCAGCTCTACGCGCGGCTGCACGGCACCGAGGCGCACCCGGTCGAGCCGGGCGATGTGCTGGCCCGGTTCCTGCGGGCGCTCGGCGTGGACGAGCGTGCCATCCCGATCGACCTGACCGCCCGGGCCGACGCGTACCGGTCGCGTACCGCCGGGCGGCGGGTGCTGGTGGTGCTCGACGACGCCGCCGACGAGGCGCAGATCCGCCCGCTGCTCCCCGGCGGCACCTCGTGTACGGCCCTGGTGACCAGCCGCTCCGGCCTGGACGGTCTGGAGAGCGCGCAGCGCGTCCAACTCGGCGTCTTCTCCGACGACGAGGCGGTGGCGCTGCTCGGCCGGGTCGCCGGCGCACACCAGATCGACGGTGAGCCGGGGGAGAGCGCCGCGATCCTCGGCCTGGTCGGGCGCCTGCCGCTCGCCGTCCGCATCGTCGGCGCCCGGCTGCGGTCCCGCCCGGCCTGGCCGATGTCCCGGCTGACCAGCGCGCTGCGCGACGAGCGGCGCCGCCTCGACCACCTGGTCGCGGGCGATCTGGCGGTGCGTACCTCGATCGCGTCCAGCTACCACGCGATCGGCGAGCCGGGCCGCCGTCTCGCCCGGCGGCTCAGCCTGTTCGCGATGCCGGACTTCCCGTCCTGGCTGGCCGCAGCGGTCACCGGCACGCCGGTCGCGGAGGCCGAGGACCTGCTGGAACGGCTGGTCGACGCGCACCTGCTGCTCGACGCGGGCACCGACGCGACCGGCGGCGGCCGCTACCACTTCCACGACCTGGTCTGGCTCTACCTGCGGGAACGTGCCCGGGACGAGGAGCCGGACGGCGGCGACGGCGTGCTGCGGACCGGGCTCGGGGCGTACCTGTGGTTCGCCCGCAAGATGAGCGAGCTGATCCCGGGCCCCTGCTACGCCGCCGTGCACGGCCAGGCCGTCGAGACCGGCGTCGACGGGCTCGGCAGCACCCTCGACCCGCTCGACTGGTTCGCTGCCGAGCGCGTCTCGCTGCTCGCCGCGACCCGGCAGGCCTGCGACCTCGGCGCCATCGAGGTCGCCTTCGACCTGGCCGGCTGCCTGGAGAAGTACTTCGACATCCGGGGCGTCTACATCGACTGGCGCGCCACCAACGACCTCGTGCTCGCCGCCTGCCGCGACGCCGGGCACGTGCTCGGCGAGGCGGTCATGCTGCGCGGCCTGATCGAGCTCGCCACCTGGCACGAGGCGGACCACCCGGGCGCCGCGATGGAGCGCATGCTCCGCGACGCCGACCGGCTCTTCGCGCTCTTCACCGAGGCCGGGCACGGTCCGGGGATGGCCGACGCCGCGGTGGACCAGGCGTGGGCGCTGGCCGCGAAGGGCGACTACGAGCGGGCCGCCGAGCGCGCCGAGGCCGCGATCCGGCTCGCCGAGCAGCACGAGCACCTCGGTGGCCGGGCCCGGGCGCACGTCGCGCGGGCCGTCGTGTACGGCGAGTCGCTGGCGCTGCCCGAGGCCGAGCACCACCTCGGCGTGGCCCTGGAACTGGCCCGTAAGCTGGGCAATCAGCGGTACGTGGCGACCACGCTGCAGTTCATCGGCGTGCTGAACACCCGGGCCGGCCGCCGGGACCCGGCGATCACCGCGCTGAACGAGTCGCTGCAGATCCTGCGGCGCTACCAGGACCGGTACGCCGAGGTGCTGACCCTGCTCACGCTGGCCCGGGCGTACCTGCCGGCCGAGCCCGCGCGGGGTTTCGCGAGCCGGGCGCTGACCATCGCCCGCGAGTACAACCTGCCGCACCACACCGCGGACGCGCTGGGCGTGCTCGGCGAGATCGAGCTGGCCGAGGGCAATCACGCGGGCGCGGTCGGCCATCTGGAGTCGTCGGTCCGGCTGTGGCGCGAGCGGGGCTGGCCGGCCTTCCTCGCCGACGCGCTGCGTAAGCTGGGCGACGCCCAGATGCGGACCGATCCGGACGGCGCGCGGCGGGCTTTCGTCGAGGCCCGCGCCACCTACGAACGCCTGGGTCACACGTCGAGCGTGGCGGAGCTCGATGCCCTGATCAGCGACCTCGACCGCATCTCCCGCTGTTAGAGCACCTTTTCCGGTACGTCGGCCCGCGCGTTCCCGCCTACCTCGCCGCGCGTTCCCGCCTACCCTGCCGCGTGCTCCCGCCTACCTGCCGCGCGTTCGCGCGTACTGGAAAGCGGTTTTGATCATGATCCTGCGGGTGTGGCGAGACGGTCGAGACGATTCGCGATCATGTCGCAGCTGCGCAGGACGATCTCGGCCGCACGGCGCGGGGCGGGTGACAGTGTGTGACCGTGGGCGAGCGTGCGCCAGCGTTCCGAGGCCGCCAGCGCCGCGGTCCAGGAATCGTCCGCGGTGGCCTCCGGCGGCACGCCGAGACGCTCGCCGACGCTGATGCCCGCGCCGCCCAGCAGCCGGTGGGCGTCCACGGCATGCTCACGCGGCAGGGTGACCCGCCCGGAGCGCAGCGCGGCGAGCAGGCGCAGCTCGCGGACCTCGTGCGTCTCGGCGGCGAGCAGCTCGAGACCGGTCAGCAGCTGCCCGGCCGGCGGCACCCGGTGCGTCCGCAGCACCTGATCCAGAACGGTCAGCACGGACCGGGCACGCAGCACCGACCGGCGCGCGGTGAAGAACCCGGCGATCGAGGTCTGCAGCTCCTTGAGTCCGCTGTGCTCCTGCAGCCGCTCGGCGAGCACGGCCGGGCCGTCGCAGCCGGTCCGGACCAGCGTGACCGCCAGCCGGACGCCGCCGAGACCGTACCGTTGCAGCAGGCTCACCCGCCGCTGCGCGCCGACCGGGGGCAGCGCCGTGGCCGCGGTGAACCGGTCGGTGGAGAGCAGGTGCGGCTCGGACTCGCTCCGGGGCAGCGCGGCGAGGACGGCGAAGGCCTGGAACTCGTCCGGGGTCAGGGTGCGCGCGGCCGCCGCGACCAGCGGGGAGACGGCGACGACGTCCTGGCAGAGCGCCGCGGTCCGCGGTTCGCGCCGGGTGCGCCGGGCGGCCTGCCGGGCGGTCAGCATCGCGTCCACCCGGCCGCCGCCGGTGGCGTCGGCCCGGGAGAGGGCGACCATGACGTGCACGGGCTCGGTGGCCCAGGGCCCGCGGGGGCCGGTCGCACTCCGCAGTGCCCGGAGGTCCGCCTCGCCGAGCTGCGGGGTGACGTAGAGGACCGCGTCCGCGTCGTCCAGCGCCCGCCGCAGCGGAAGCCCGGTATCGATCAGCTCGGTCCGCCGCAGGACCCGGCTCGGCCAGGCGACGACAGCTCTCGCCCCGCTGTGCCCGGTTCCGCCGTGCCCGGTTCCGCCGTGCCCGGTTCCGCCGTGCCCGGTTCCGCCGTGCCCGGTTCCGCCGTGCCCGGTTCCGCCGTGCCCGGTTCTGCCACGGCCGGTTCCGTTGTGCGCCGCGCTGCCGTGGCCGGCCACTGTCCCGTCGGGCGCTTCTTCCCCGCGTGGGGTATCCGCATATCCGAAATGTCGGTTATCAGGAGTGAGGCGGAGGCCGTCGGCGGTCTGTGTCACCGGGGTCTCGGTGCCGTTCCACCAGGCCCGCGGTGCGGTCCCGTCCCGGTAGGTCACGCTCTCCGGCCGCTCGCCGCCCAGCTCGACCGGCGCCAGACCGTCCCCGACCAGCGCGTTCACCAGCGTCGACTTGCCGGCCCGTGCGGGCCCGGCCACCGCCAGCCGCAGTGGCCCGTCCATCCGCTCGAGCAGGGCGCGCACCAGCGCCGCGGCCTGTGGGACGCCCCGGTAGACGTGCGCCGCCTCGGCGAGCAGCCGGTGGGTGCGCTGTTCCACCTCCTCGTCGTCGATCACAGGGCCTGCGCCTGGGTGTGCAGCTCGGTGAGCGCCGCCAGCTCCTGCTGAACCCGGCGAAGCCGCTGCTCCCGGGCGGCGGCGTCCTGATCGGCCGCGGCCTTCGCGTTGCGCAGCGAGTCCATGATGCTCTCCTGCAGATCCTCGGTGACCGCGGTGAAGTGATCACGCAGCGCCCGCTGGGCCCGCCGCACGGTATCCCGCGCCTCCTTGTTCAGCCGCGCGAAGACATCGTCCACATGACGTCCCACCAGCACTTTCGCGTCGGCCTGCCGCTTTTTCAGCAGTGACCTGCTCTCGTCCCGGATGGTCTTGCCCCCGAAGATCGCCCCGCCGCTCACCGAGATCGGGTTGATCATGGACATCCCGGCGAGGCTGGTCATCAGACCGAAGACCACCACTCCGCCGTACGATCCCCGCAGCCCGATGAAGAGCTTCTGCCCCGGGCTGAACCTCGCGACCGGCGGGGCGCCCAGCCCCGGCACCGTGTCGTCCAGCGCGTCCTCGGCCGCGACCAGGGCCGGCGGCGGCAGCACCTCGCCCGCCTCCGCCGGGAACTGTCCCGCCACGCGCTGCGCCGTCCACGCGGTCCGCTCGGCGAGCCAGTTCGTGCTGGTCTCGGCGAGCTCCTGCAACGACTGCCGCAGCCAGGGCTCGAACTCGTCCCACGACTTGGCCGGATCCGCCGTGGCGAAGTACTCCTCGGCCCCGGCCAGCACCGCCCGGGTCCGCTCCCGCAGATCGTGCTCGATATCGGACATCAGATCCCCGATCTCGTCCGAGAGCGTGTTCTGCCACCGCACGGCGCACTTCCGCAGGTCATCGAGCCGCCGCTGGGTCGCGTGCAACCGCGCCACCGCCTCCGGCACCCCGGCGTCCCGCTGCTCGGTCAGCTCCTTCCGCAGCGGCACCGCCAGCTCCTGCAGCACGATCCCGCTGAGCCGCCCGACGGTCTTGCGCGCCAGCTCCCCGGACTTGGCCGCCACCATCCGCTGCAGGTACACGACGAGCTCGGGAAACCCGGACTCACCGTTGAGCGCGGCGTCCCCGCTCCGCAGCGCGTGCAGCCGCAGCGCCGAGGAGACCGCCGTGGTCGCCGCCGGAACCCCTTCGCGCGCGAGCCGGGCGCGCCCCTCCGCCAGATTCCGCCGCCAGTCCACGGCGTAGTCCGTCTTGCTGAACACGACGAGCAGCCCCGGATACACGCGGCTCAGCCCTCGCAGCAGCACCAGCTCGTCATCGCGGAGCCCACGCTCGCCCTCACAGACGTAGACGACGAGATCCGCCCCCGCGCAGGTGGCCAGATCGGTGAGCCCGGCGACCCCGCCCGCACTGCCCGCGCTGCCCGCGCCCGCCCCGCCCGTGTTGCCCGCGCCCACGCCGCCCGCACTGCCCGCGCCCACCCCGCCCGTGCTGCCCACGCCGCCCGCGCCCACGCCGCCCGTGCTGCCCGCGCCCACGCCGCCCACGCCGCCTGCACTGCCCGTGCCCGCATTGCCTGCGCTCGCACTGCCTGCGCCGCCCAGATTGCCCGGGCCGCCCACGCCGAGCGTCGGTATCACGGAGTTGATCGTGGTCGTTCCGTGTGTGAGCGGGCCGTGCACCGCCCGAGCGCCGGTGCCGGGCACGGGGGTGGGCGCGTGCTCGTCCGGGCCGGGCAGCGGCGGCGTGTCGATCAGCACCAGACCACCGGCGAGCAGCGCGCGGGGGACGGACACCTCGGCGTGCACGGGGGTACCGGCCGGAAGCCGGGCCGTGCTCTCCATGATCGAGGCGCCGAGGGTCTCCAGCCCGAGCGGGAGGCGATCCTGCCGCCCGACCTCGGCCGTCCAGTCGGCATCAGCCGCTCCGCGGCGGACCAGTTCGGCGCCGGGCGACTCGGCGTGCCGCACCACGGTCGGGACGGCGGTACCCCCGTTGTCCACACCGCACACCCCGGCATTGATCAGCGCGTTGATAAGCTGGCTCTTGCCCTGCTGGGCGCCGCCGACGACGAGTACTCGCAGCTGAGGGTGCAGCAACTGCGCCCGCCGCCGCGACAGCCACTCGGCCATCTCGGTGCGCCCGTGCGCCGCGCTCGTCCGAATCGTCGCGTCGAGCACGTCCAGCCAGAGCAGGCCCCCGGCGCCCCGCAGCGGGTCCGGCTCCGTCCGGGACGACGGCACCGGTAGCGGCGGGACGAGGGAGACCGGACCCGCATAGGCCGTGGGTCCGGTCTCCCAGTTCGTCATCCGTACGCGCTCCACTCTCTCGATCCCCACCCCGGCATCACCGGGCTCTACACCCGCGGAGGACACCCGCGGAGGACACCCGCGGAGGACACCCGCGGAGGCCGGCTCCGGGTATGGCTACCGAGCGCCCGGTCGCGGCCCGAGGCCGTCACCGATGCCCCCTGCGCACCAGGCGACCATCATGCCCGCCGGGTACCCCTGTGTACCGGGCGGCCATCCGGGTCCGCCGGGCCGGACCCTAGAGGTGCAGGTCGCCCAGGAGTCCGTGGGTGGCCTGCTGGCCGGCCTCGTCGATCGCCGATGCCGTGCCGGAGAGCGTGTCCCCGACGGTGCTGGTGACACCACTGACCGTGTCGTGCACGGTAGCGGCCGGATCCTGTGTCAACGCGTGCCCCAGGTCCGGTTTGATCACTGACTCGATCGAAGAGGTTGCCCCGCCGACCCCGGAGGCGTCAAGGCCCGGGATGTGATCGAGCCCGGCTGCCGACCCGGCACCGCCGATGGCGTGCAGCCCGTTGTCGAGCAGGCCCGCCGGGCTGGTACCGAGACCCGGAAGCGCGCCCCCGAGCAGCGAACCCGCGCCGGCCACGGCCTCGCCGATGGTGTGCTCGAGCGGCTGGTCGACACCGCCGATCCCACCGCCGCCGATTCCGCCGATCCCGCCGATGGAACCGGCGGAACCGGCGGAGCCCACCGCGCCGACGGAGCCGACCGCGCCGGCCATACCGGTGGCACCTGCCGCGTCGGCGGCGTGTTCGACCGTGCCGACGACGGTGCTGTCCAGGTGCTGAGCGGGGTCGTTACCCGCCGAGAGACCGGCGAGCCCGTGCAGGCCGAACGAGGTGCCGGAGACCACGGCGGCGCCGAAGTGGTCACCGGCCACACTGATCGCGGCGGCCGTGTTGAAGCTGACGCTGAGATCGCCGCTCAGGTGCGCCGGGGTCAGCGCGACCTGTGAGGTGATCGCCTGCAACTGGGACACGGCACCGGCCACGTCCAGGTTGGCCACCCCCGTGGTCAGGTCGTCGGTGCCGGCCAGAGGGGCGTGCAGGCCGGTCACCGGCGCCGAGTCGACGACCAGCGGGATCACCTGCTGGACGTCGGCGGCGGTGATGTCACCCAGGCCGGCCGCGTGCAGCGCCGACTCGGGGTCGAGCTCGAAGGCTGAGCGTGCGGTCGGGTCGTAGATCAGATTGAGTACGAATTCCTGCAACGTGGGAAACGAATCCATGAGGCTCCTTCAAGCTTCAGGTCGTGGCGCCGGATCGGCACTGCATCAGACCGTACGGCCGGAGGCGCCCCGCGGGCATCGGGCCGCAGCCCCCTCATCCCGATCCGGGATCGGTGACCGGAACCCCGGCCGGATTAGGGGATTGGGGGAATCCACAGGCGACTTTTTTGGGGGGACGTTCCTGCTCCGGCATCTGGTACGAACGTCTCGACTCACCCGGTCGCACAGTGGTGGAGGAGTGACGACGTGCCCTACGTCCTGGGGATCGACATCGGAGCCGGCAGCACCCGGGCTGCCGTCTGCCGCCGCGCCGACGGGCCGGCCCGTGGCTGGGGGCCGCCGCAGCCCGTCACGCTCGGCATGCGGGCGCGCTCGGTCTCCTCGACGCTGGTGATGACGCCGGCGGGCGACGTCCTGCCCGGCGACATGGCCCGCGAGCTCGCCGAGAGCGCGGTCGGCGGCTATCTGCGGCTGGTGGGCGACAACACGCCGCTGCTCTTCGGCGGCGACTACTACCCGGCGCACGGCATGGTCGCCGCGCTGGTCCGCTGGGTGGTCGACCGGGTCTGGCAGCAGTGCGACGAACCGCCCGAGCGCATCGCGTTGGCGTATCCGTCGGGCTGGGGCGCCGGGCGGCTGCACCTGGTGCACGCCGCGCTCGCCGAGGCCGAGCTTCCCCAGACGGCGCTGGTCACCCGGGCCCGGGCGGTGGTGGAGAGCCATCAGGCGGCCGGCCGGGTGCCGGCGGCGGGCGGCCTCCTCCTGGCGTACCGGATCGGGGGTTCGACCTGCGAGGTGACCGTGGCGGCGCCGCACGGCCCGGGCCGGCTCGAGCTGCTCGGCGGCGCCCAGGTCGACGACACCGGCGGCTTCGACGTCGAGGACGCCGCGCCGGCCGACGCCCGGGCGATCCTGCAACCCACGGTGGAGCTCGCCGAGCACGCGGTGCGGGGCTGCGGTGTCGCGCCCGGTGATCTTTCCGCGGTCTTGATCGCCGGAGGCTCCGCGCCCGTGTATTCCCCTGTGTCCGATCTGCTCGCCGCGGCCTTCCCGGTGCCGGTGCTGCGTGATCAGGACCCGTCGATGACCGTGGCCGCGGGCGCCGCGCTGGCCGTGCGACCGCAGGTCCGCCGTCCGGCCCCGCCACCGCGTGCCGATACGCCGGATGCCGCGAAGCCGCCGGAACCGGCGGTGATGGCGGCGGTGGCGGCCATGCCGACCGACGCGTGGCCGCAGATCACCCATGGCGGACAGGTCACCCACGGCGGGCAGATCACCGCTGGCGGGCAGGTCACCCACGGGCAGGTCACCCACGGCGGGCAGGTCACCCGTGGTGGGCAGGACGCGTCCGCCCGGCCGCCGCGTCCGCCGGTGACGATCTCCGCGGTTCGGGAGCGCGCCCGATGACCGCGCCGGTGGCTACCCTCACCCCGGCCGCCGAGCTGCTCGCCCGGGTGGCCGCGGACCCGCTCGCCCCGTTGCTGGCCGTGGTCGGTGCGCCGGGCGGCTACGGCAAGACCGGGCTGCTGCACGAGCTGACGGCGATCTGGGACCGCGCCGGGGTGACCGTGGTGACCCCGTGGCGGGCCGCCGAGACGACCGGCGAGCGGGTGATGCTGGCCGACGACGCACACCGGCTCGGTCCGGCGAGGCTGAACGACCTGCGGGCGTACGCGGAAGTGCCCGGCGCCCGCCTCGTGGTGGCGTATCGTCCCTGGCCGCGGCCGGACGGCCTGACCGAATTGGTGGAGTCGCTGCGCCGGGCCCGTCCGCCGGTGCGGCTGCCCGCGCTGAGTGCCGAGCGGGTCCGGGAGCGGCTGGCCGTGACCGTCGCCGACCCGTCGGCCGAGCTGGTCGCGACGGTGACCGAGCAGACCGGGGGAGTGCCGCGCTACGTCGCCCGGGTCGCCGCCACGCTCACCCCGGCCGATGCCGCGGCCTGCCGGGTGCCGGTGGCCGCGCTCGCCGGCTTCGCCGCCGATCTCGACGAGCTCGACGCCGGCGTACGCACCCTGCTGCTGGCCGCCGAGGCCGGGGCCGGACTCTCCTTCGACCTGGTGGCGGCGCTGCTCGGCCGGGACGCCGCGACCGTCGCCGAGCTGGTCGACGCCGGCCGGGCCACCGGTCTGCTCGCCGCCGACGGCACGCTGGTGCCGCTCGCCCGGCACGCGATCGCGGCGCTCGCCCCGATCGGGCAGCGCATCGACGTCCGCCAGAGGCTGGCCGCGCTGCAGCTGGCCCGGGGCGGACCGGTGCTGCCGCTGGTGCGCCCGCTGCTGCGCGACGGCGGCGGCCTGACGGCGAGCGCGGCCGACGGTGGACTGGTGGCCGGCGCCGCGGCCGGTGGGCTCGGCCGGGTCTACGAGGCGGCCGGCGAGGAGGCCCTCGGCGACGATCCGCGACTGGCCGCCGAGCTGTTCGCGGCCGCCGCCGGGGCCGGCCGGGGCACCGCCGCCCGGCGCGCCCTGGCCACCGCCCTCGCCGGCGACCTCGACGAGGCGTCCCGGCTCGCCGACCAGGCCATCGCCGCCGGCGCCCCGGACCAGCGGGCCGAGGCCGCCTACGTGGCCGCGGCCGTGCTCACCCAGCGCGGCCAGTCCGTGCACGCCGCCGCGCTGTACCAGTGGTCGCCGTCCCCGGTCACCGCCGCCTTCGCCGCGATCAACCTGATCGGTTCCGGTCAGCGCGCCCCTGTCATCGCGTCGGATCCGATGGCACCGACGACCCTCGGCGCGCCCGCTCCCGCTCCCGCGGCCCCGGCCGGGGTCGCCCCGCCGACGCTGCTCAGCTCGGCCGCCGCGCTGATGGCCCGCGGCATGAGCGAGTCCGTCGAGGGCACGCCCACCGCGGCGCTCTCCGCGCTCACCCAGGCCTCGATGATGATCGAACCGGCCGGTCCGACCGTGCTGTTGCCGGACACCCCGGCGGCGCTGGGCGCGACGATCGCCCTGCACTGTGCCGAGCTCGACACCGCCGACGCACTGCTGGCCCGGGCCGTGCGCGCGGGCACCGGCGGCGCGCTGCTGGCCGGGCGGCACCGGCTGCTGCAGGCGTGGGTGCTGATGCAGCGCGGTCACGTGGACCGGGCCGGGGCACTGCTGCCGGACTCCGGTCCGGGCCGTGACCGGCTGTTCGGCAGTGCGTTGCGCGCCGGGCTCACCCGCCGGGCCAGCGACCTGGTCGGGTTGCGCAGCTGCTGGCCGGACGCCTGCCACGCGCTGATGGGGCAGCCGGTCGACCTGCTCACCCTGCTGCCTCTGGGCGAGCTGGCCGTCGCCGCCGCCCGCCTCGGTGAGCAGCACCGCGTCGCCGGGCACCTGGCCGAGGCCGAACGGCTGCTGGGCGCTCTCGGTGACCCTCCGCTGTGGAGCGCGCCGCTGCACTGGAGCCGGCTGCACGCCGCGGTTCTCGCCGAGGACCACGATCTCGCCGTCCGGTACGCGCAGGCGCTGACCGGCGTGCGCGGCTTCAGCCCGTACACCGCCGCGGTCGCGGATGCCGCCGGCCAGTGGCTCGACGTGCTGGGCCGCCGGGCCGACCCGGACGCGGTGATCGCCGCGGCGCAGGGGCTGAGCGCGCTCGGGCTGATCGGCGACGGTGCCCGGCTGGTGGGACAGGCCGCCATCCGTACGCCCGACCGCAAGGCGATGACCCTGCTGCTCGACTGCGCGCGGGCGCTGCGCGAGCGGGTCGCCGGGCAGAGCGCGCCGCCCGCCGAGGGGGACTCGTCGCACCTGCTCAGCGAGCGGGAGCGGGAGGTCGCCGCGCTGGTCGTGGATGGGCTGACCTACAAGCAGGTGGCCGAGCGGCTCTACCTGTCCGCCAAGACCGTGGAACACCACATGGCCCGGATCCGGCAGCGTCTCGCGGTCACCAGCCGCCCCGAACTGCTGACCCGGTTGCGTACCCTTCTCGGCCCCGAGGACGAGCGATGAGCACCCGTACGAAGATCGTCTCCGGCCTGGCACTGCTCGTCGCCCTCTGGGTGGCGGCCGCCGCCCCCGCCTTCGCCGCCGCGATGCGGGTGATGTCCGCCCGGATCACCGCCGCGCACCTGGCCGGACCGGCCGGCACCCTGACCCTGTCGCTGGAGACCGAGCGACGGCTGGCGGCGGCCGGCGCCACGAGCGCGGAGACGGACGCCCAGCGGGCGGAGGCCACCGCGCAGCGGGCGGAGACCGAGCAGGCCCGGCAGCGGCTGCAGACCGCCCGGGACGGCTGGATCGGCTGGCTCGCCGACTCCGACGCCACCCGCCAGGCCGATGAACTGCTCGCGAACACCGCAGGGCTGCCCGGCCGGGTCACCGGGGTCGACGCGGTCGAGGCCTACACCCCGCTGGTCGGGACCTCGGTCGTCTACCCCGATCAGGCGGGCGACGCGGCACCCGCCCTGACGGCGCTGAGCCGCTCCCGGCAGCTCCTGGCCGAGGAGGACGCCTGGCTGGCCGCCGTGTCCGGAAAGGACCAGCTGACCGAGAAGGATCGGGTACGCCTCGCCGCCCTGGCCGGCGCGCGACGCGAGCTCCTCGACGAGGCCGGTACGGGCCTGCCCGCCTCGGTCGCCGCGCGCTACCGGGAACTGGCCGAGGACACGACCCTGACCACGGCCGAGAACGCGCTGATCAACGCCGGCTCCAGCGACTCCAGTGACTCCAGCGGATCGAGCGGCTCCAGCGGATCGAGCGGCTCGCGCGGGGCAGACGAGGCCGGTGAGCCGAACGATGCGAGCGAGTTGGACGACCAGGGCAGAGCGGCCTGGGCCACCACGTTCAACGGGGCCAATACCGCGCTCTGGGAGCTGCAGACCGACGGTTCCCAGGCGGCGGCGCACGACGGTGCCGCAGACGCGGTGCTCGCCGCCGTGCGGGCCGGACTGGTCGGCGGTGTCGGGCTGATCGCCGTCATCGCCGTCCTGGT
>NZ_JBFAYF010000068.1:0-45778 GCF_040681165.1 Actinoplanes sp. NPDC051851
GTCAGGGGTGTCTCGGGCGCCCGAGAGACCCCTGACCACCAGCCGCGCCGGGAAAGCTGGCGCACACGGGTCACTCCAGCCCGCCGACACACCCCTCACCGCCAGCCACCAAGATCATCCCCGCAGTTGATCATGAAATGTTGATCAAATCCGGCCAGCCGGGGCCCACCCCGACCGGGGGAAACCCCCATCCCTAACGGAACAGTGGCAGAAAACAGCGATCTTGGCCCGGGGCCCTGTGGACAAACCCCGGCTGTGGATAATCCCCGACCCGGACCGTGACCGAGAACGCCCACCCGCGATCCCGCCGGAATTGACCAGCGGGGTGACCTATGAACGCCAGCCGCAGAGATCCACCGCGCTCCGATTCGCGCGCTCACTCCCGATACGTCCCCGATGTTGGCAAGCTCGGGTCGATATATGGGCATGTCTTGCCAAGATCGAGACGTGGAGCTGGAGCTGGAGCCGCGGCGGGGCGGTGCGGCGGTGCGGGGTGGGGTGGAGGCGGAGGAGGGGTGAGGTGTGTCAGGGGCGGCGGCCGATCCAGATGTCGCGGGTGGCGTGGAGGGTCAGGGCCGGGTTGGCCGGGGCGGAGGCGGCGAGGCTCGCCAGGGCGGTCACGTCGGCGGGGGTGAGGCGGTCGATCAGGCGCTGCCGGGCGCGGTCCAGGGTGACCTGGGCGTAGTGGCGGGCCTTTGGGGGCAGCGGGGCGGGGAGCGAGATCTCGAAGCGGCGCTCGCCCTCGAGGGTGAAACCGGCGGACTTGAGGCGGGCGCCCCAGTCCTCGCCCATGTGCAGGCCGCCCTCGAGGCGCATCGCGGCCAGCTCGGCGTGGGCGCGCTCCTCCAGTGCCGTGTCGGGGGAGTCGGCGAGAAAGCGCGGGAAGCCGTCCAGCTCGGTGATCATGAAGGCGCCGCCCGGGCGGAGGATGTCGTGGACCTGGCGGAGGACCCGATCGGGATCGGTCATGTGGTGCATCGAGGCGGAGGCCCAGACCAGGTCGGCGGTGCCGAGCGCCGGCCATTCGCCGTCCAGGTCGGCGCGGACGGTGTGCACCCGGTCGGCGAGACCGGCGTCGGCGGCGCGTTCGCGCAGGTGGGTGAGCATCGCCTCGTCGACGTCGACCGCGGTCAGATCGGCGGTGGGCAGGTGCCGGGCCAGCGCGAGGGTGCCGACGCCGGTGCCGGCGCCGAGGTCGATGATCCGCGGGGAGGCGGGGACGAGCGCGCCGGCCCAGGCGATGACCTCGCGGTAGAAATCGCTCAGGACCTCGGCGTCCAGGTCGAGCATCTGAGCGAGCCCGCTGTCCCCATGGCCGTGCTGGCCGTACCCGTGCTGCGGGTCGCCATGCCCGTGCCCGTGCTGCCCATGGCCGTGCTGCCCATGCCCGTGCCCGTGTCCGTGCTGGTGAGCGGGGGGTTCGCCGTGTGAGTGGTGGTGTGCCATGGCCATGACGCTAGCGCGACCTTGCGGGATGGGCATAATCTTTTGCGTATGACGCAAGACGGTGAGCTGGACGCGCTCGTCCGGCAGCGGATCCGCGGGCTGCGGGTCGCCCGGGGCTGGACGCTCGATGAGCTGGCGGCCCGCAGCTACCTGACGCCGTCCACGCTGAGCCGGATCGAGACCGGACACCGGCGGATCGCGCTGGACCAGCTCGCGCCGATCGCGCGGGCGCTCGGGACGAGCCTGGACCAGCTGGTCGAGTCGGGGCGGGACGAGGACGTGGTGATCCGGCCGCACCATAACGAGGAGCGCGGCATCACCACCTGGCTGCTCTCCCGGGAGGGTGCCCCGGCCGGGATGACCGTGGCCAAGATGCGGGTGAACCGGCCGGTCCCCGCCGATCTCCGGGTGCATCCGGGCCGCGACTGGTTCACCGTGCTCAGCGGGACCGTGGTGCTGCGGCTGGCCGAGCGGACCATCCTGGTCGAGGAGGGGGAGGCGGCCGAGTTCTCCACGATGGTGCCGCACGCGTTCGGCTCGGCCGGCGGCCCGGCGGAGATCCTCTGCATCCTGGATCATGACGGTGAGCGCACCCATCTGGGGCCAGGGAGCTCCTAGAATACCCGTTATGGGGCGTGATGTCCGTGATGCACTTCTGGCGTTGCTCCCGACGGCGTTCGCGCTGCTGGTCGCCGCGTGGCTGCTGGACGGCCTGGCGATCCCGCGCTGGTGGACCGCCCTGCTGATCGCGGTGGTCCTGGCCGCCGCCGACGCGCTCTGCCGGTGGTCGCTGCGCGCCCTGAGCACCCGGATAGGCGCGGTGGCCACCCTGGTCCTCGGCATCCTCGTGCAGGTGGCGCTGATCCAGTTCGCGCTGCTCGTGGTCCCCGGCGTGGACACCTCGGGCACCGCGGCGGCGGTGGCGACGATGCTGATCGTGGCGCTGGTGCTGACCGTGATCCGCTGGCTGCTCGGCGTCAACGACAGCGGCTATCTGGTCGCCGATCTGATCCGTCGCGGCCGTCGTCTTCCGGTACGCGACGCCGACACCCCCGGTCTGGTGATCGTCCAGATCGACGGGCTGCCGTACCCGGTCCTGCAGTTCGCGGTCGCCTCCGGGAACCTGCCGACACTCACCCGCTGGGTCCGCTCCCGGGAGTACACGCTCCAGCGCTGGTGGGCCCGGGTGCCGTCGACCACCCCGGCGAGCCAGGCCGGTCTGCTGCACGGGCGCAACGACGGCATCCCGGCGTTCCGGTGGTACGAGAAGGACACCGGCCGCCTGATGGTCGCCAACCGGCCGGCCGACACCGCGGTGATCGAGGAGCGACACTCGGACGGCCGCGGACTGCTCGCCGACGGCGGGGTCAGCGTGTCGAACATGTTCAGCGGCGACGCGCCGACCGCCCTGATGGTGATGAGCCGCGCCCAGCGGGGGCTCGGCCCCGGGCACTCCTACCTGCGGTTCTTCGCGAGCCCGTTCGTGCTGGTCCGGGCGCTGCTGCGGACCGTCGGCGAGATGATCAAGGAGGTCTTCCAGGGCCGTCAGCAGCGGCTGCGCGGGATCGAGCCACGGGTCGACCGGAAGGCCTCCTACGTGGCCCTGCGCGGGCTCACCAACGTACTCCTGAGGGATGTGAACGTCGCTGTCGTGGCCGAGCACATGATGGCCGGAGCTCCGGTGATCTTCGTGGATTTCGTGGACTACGACGAGATCGCCCACCACGCCGGGGTGGTCCGCCCCGAGTCTCTCGCCGCGCTCGGTGGTCTCGACGGGGTGCTCGCGACGCTGGAGAAGGTCGCCGCCGCGGCCACCCGGGACTACCGGTTCGTCGTGCTCTCCGACCACGGGCAGAGCCAGGGTGCCACGTTCCGGCAGCTCACCGGCCGGAGCCTGGAGGAGGCGGTCCGCGCGCACGCGTTCGTCGCGGCCTCGGCGACCCTCGCGGAGACCGGCACCGCCGAGGTCTGGGGCCCACTCAACGCCATGCTCACCGAGGTCATGGCCCGCCGGCGGGGCGCGGCGGCGGGCGTGCTGATCGGCCCGGATCGGGGCAAGGGCGCCGTTCCCGACGGCGAACGCCCCGAGCTGGTGGTCGTCGGCTCGGGCAACCTCGGCCTGGTCTGGTTCCCGCGCATCGAGGGCCGGGCGCCGCTGGAGACGCTGAACGAGCACTTCCCCCGGCTGATCCCGGGCCTGCTCGCCGAACCGGGCATCGGTTTCGTGGTGGTGGAGAGTGCCCGCGGCCCGCTCGCGATCGGTCCCGGCGGCGTGCACGTGCTGGCCGAGGGGGTGATCGAGGGGGAGGACCCGCTGGCGCCCTTCGGGCACCGCGCGGCGGGCGACCTGCTCCGGGTGAGTGCGATGACGCATGCCCCGGATGTGTACGTCCACTCGACGCTGGACCGGAACACCGGAGAGGTGCACGCCTTCGAGGAGCTCGTCGGCTGCCACGGTGGACTCGGCGGCTGGCAGAACGAGGCGGTCCTGCTCCACCCGGCGCAGTGGCCGGTGGATCCGGAGCTGCTCGACGAGGAGGGCGTGCTCTACGGCGCCGAGACGGTCCACCGGCAGTTGCTGCGGTGGATCGGCCGAAAGGAGGAGGCCCGGGGCTCCTGAGTGGAACCGGTACGTCGTGGTGGGGCGCCCCGGGCCACCGCGGCGGTGGGCGCGGCGTTCGCGCTGACGGCGATCTTCCGGCCGCTGGGCCGGCCGGCCGCCCTCCCGGTCAGTAGTTGAACGGGTCGTAGCCGGTGTTGTTGCAGGTGCGGCGCTGGGCGATGCAGTTGCGGACCCGCTGGTTCATCGCGTCGGGTTCCCACATCAGGAAGGCGTCGCCGTGCATCGAGGAGGCGCTCTTCCCGTCCGGATCGGAGGCCAGGTAGTAGCCGGCCTTGGAGCCCTTCGCACCGTACGCGATGTCGAACGTCAGAGCGGGGATGCGGACGGGATGGTCCTTCGGGCAGCTCTCGTTCGTACCGAAAGCGATGTGGTCTTTGTGGTTGGGGCTGTCGAGGTGCTTGCCGTCCCAGCAGTCCGGGAATTGCAGGATGAAGTGGAGGGTGGCCGGTTCGGCGCAGATCGGCCAGTTGCCGTTCGTGCTGCGCGCGTAACCGTCGATGTCGCCGGGGCCGTAGAAGGCGCAGTAGAACTGGCCCTGTGCTCCGCGCGGCGTCGGCTCCTTCTTCTTCGCGTCGCCGGCGATCATCCGCAGGCCGTTGGGGATCGGCAGCACACCCGTGGAATTGTCGCGGATCGATCGATAATAGACCCGGAAGCCCGTCGTCTCGACCGGTTCATCGGTCTTCGCGTCGTACAGCGTGGGCACCCAGTAGGACGAGTGGTCCACCTTCGGCTTGCAGGTGGTGGCCGTGAACTCCTGCAGGTCGGCCGCGGTGGTCAGCGCGTCGACGGCCTCGTTGCCGACGAACGAGTGCATGTGCGAGGCGCCCGGCAGACCCGGCGCGACGATCGGGTCGTCCGGCTTCCGGTGACTGTAGGTGCAGTCGGCCCGGAACTCCGCCAGGTTCCCCGCATCGCCGGCGGGTTGCGTCTGAGTTTTCCGGTACGCCGTGACCTGCGCCTTCCACTCCGTCCGATCGACCGGGATCCACCCGCTCGCCGCAACGGTCTTCGCCACGCTGGGTGACGCCGCCGTCGAGGTGGGTGCGGTGGCCGAGATGGACGGCGCGGCCGGCGGCGCGGTGGAGGGCGGGACGGCGCCCACGGTCGGCGGCTGATCAGATCGGGTCACCCACAGAGCGGTGCCGGCAGCGAGCACGAGGACCGCGCCGACGGCGGTGACGACGACGGGGCCTCGCGCGGAAGAAGTCACCACGACCATGCGACGAGTAGCGGCGTCCCGGCGTTCACGCCGACATGCGGGGAGGCGGCGGGCTGGCGGGCCGGGGGAGCTCCGGCCCGCCGGCGGTGGCTACAGGCAGCCGCAGGTGCCGTGGTGGGCTTCGAGGGTGGTGAGGTCGCAGAGGGCGTCCTCGGGGTAGTAGTCGCGCATCACGGCGGCCGAGGCGTCCGGGTCGTCGAGGGTGGTGATGTTCTGGATGGCCTCGGCGAACTGGGTGTTGGCCAGCATGTTGCGGAAGAAGATGATGTGCTGGGTGGCCGGGCGGTCCTGGGACCAGGGCACGAACGTGGCGCCGGGGATGGCCTCGATCCGGGCGCGCTGGGCCTCGGTGCCGACCACGAACGTGTAGTAGCCGTGCCGGTCGAGTATCGCCTCGTCGTCGTTGCGGCAGCCGTAGTCGACGGTGCCGTCGGGGAGGGTGTTGGCGACCAGCGGGCGGACGGCGGTGTCCAGGTTGGTGCAGATCGACCAGTAGCGGAGCTGGACACCGCGGCGGGGCCAGACCTGCGGGGTGCTGCCGTCGGCGGAGGTCGGGGCGCGGCCGCGGACCACCAGGACCTGGTCGCCGGTGGGCGGGGTCATCTTGGCGATCATGTAGCCGGTGTCGGTGTTCGGCAGGATCCCGAAGTCGCCGGTCGGGCGGTAGAACCGGATGCCGGGGTCGGCGGCCGCCGCGACGTCGTCGTCAGCGGTGGTCTCGTCGGCATCGGCCTCGTCGAGGGCCGTCGACACCGACGAGCAGAGCGGAAGGGTGAAGTCGCCGGAGTCGCGGTGCAGGGTGATCTGGGGCATCGGCACCGTGTCGAAGTCGTCGCCGTCGGGCAGGTAGATCCGGAACACCAGCCGTTGCGAGGTGCCGTCGATCGCGTCGTCGGGGGCGAGCGGCAGCGTGTTGGCGACGCCGGCGGTGGGCTGGGCGAGCATCTGGATCGTGTACGTGCCGGGGGTGCCCGAGCTGCGCCAGGGGTTCACCGTGCCGGCGTCCGGCAGGATCTCGTAGTCGGTGATGGTGGACTCGACCTCGTTGACCGAGAAGGCGCCGCCCTCACCCTTGTAGACGCTGAGCGACATGAAGCGGCTCGCCGGGAACTCACCGGTGATGGTGATGCTCAGGTCGGGATGATAGGGAAAGGGGAGTGCCCAGTAGGCGGCGTGACTCTCCGGGAAGAGCGTGTTCCGCTGGTCGACGCTGACCCGTCCACTCCAGGAGCATGTCGGGTCGTCGACGGCGAACGCCGAGGAACCGGCGAGAGCGGTGGACGTGGAAGCTTGGGACGCGGAGGCTGGGGACGCGGACAGGGACGCGGACAGGGACGTGGCCAGGACCAGGGCCACGGAAAGTATCCCTCGCATTGACATCCATCAATTAGATGTTAACTGCGTTACGTCGGGGTATCGGAGTGCTTTGAATCCTGAGAACCCGGCGACGACAAGCGCCCCGACGTTCGGGCGTGTCGGGGCGCTTGTGTGTATAGGTGGATATGGGGCGATAGATTAATCGTCGATGCGGTCCGTTGAAAACGTTTTTGCGAGGACCGCCGCGATGGCGACGCCGACGATGGCGATGCCGATCTGGACGGCGACGACGGCCCAGTCGAAATGGTGACCGGAAACGGTGAAGAGCTTGTCGCTGTGTACGTCCCAGCGCTGCGAGGCCCAGGTGCCGGCGACGGCCGCGGCCATGCCGATCAGCACGGTCGGGATGATGCCGATGTTCTGCCGGCCGGGCAGGATGATGCGTGCCACGATGCCGATGATCGCGCCGATGACGATCGCCGCGATGAGGTCCTGAGCGTCCACTGAATGCCTCCCCATGGTTCTCGGATGACCATGCCCATGGTGAGCCCCGCGTCAAACCCGCCGTGCGCGGTGAACCCGGTGCCGGGCGCCGGGCTGGTCACCCGCGGAGACACGGCCGTCACGCACCGGGTTCTCGGCCCGATTGTCGGCAAACCGTTCCCGTTGATCAACAAGCCTGTGACGTTCCCGGCCCGAACCGGCAATCAAGCGCGGGCATGATGACCGCCCGCCGGGGCTTCGCGGGCGTGTTTGAGCGCGCGGGGTGAGGGTAAGCCTGGCGACCCATTCTCGGTAAGGAGAGGTCACTGATGACCCAGGACGACCTGCTTGCGCGGATCCAGCTCAGGGGCCGGTTGCACGGCCGCAACGAGTCCCGCCGCGTCGCCGCTGCCGTGCTGACCGTCCTGGGGGAACTGCTCCCCGCGCCCGCCTATCGCCGCCTGATCGACCCGCTTCCGGGTGAGGTGCGCCACCGACTGCCCGAACCCGACACCTCTCGCATCGTGGAGATCGTCGATCTCGGCCGCTTCCTTACCCGCATCGCCGAGCGTTTATACGTCGACGGCCCGGACGGCGCGTTCCTCACGCGAGTCGTGCTCGGCGAGCTCAACACGGCCGGCTTCCCGGTCGGTCCCGCCGACGTCGCCCACCTGGTCTCCGCCGACCTCCGCCCGCTGCTCCGCAGCCGTGCGCCGACCACGACCGAGACCCCCACGATCGCCCGCCGGGCGACTCTCTGACGCTCCCTCTTCCCGTACGCGCAACCGCGGGATCGTCCCGCTGAGCGCCGCGAGCACCGCCACCGACCCGGCGACCAGGAACGGGTGCGCGACCAGCGCGTCCGTCACCGGTTCCAGCGGGTCGGCGGCGATCAGCGTGGTCCGCTCGGCCAGCCAGGCGCTCGCCAGGATCACCCCGGCACCCGCCAGTCCGAAACGGAACACCGGGTAGACCCGCGTGCGGCTCAGCACCAGCAGCGACGGCATCAGCAGCGCGACCACGAGCAGCTGGGTCAGCTCGATGCCCAGGTTGAAGCCGAGCAGGTTGGTGACCAGTGAACCCCGGTTCAGCCCCAGGTCCTCGATCAGCGCGGCGAACGCGAGCCCGTGCATCAGGCCGAAACCGCCCGCGATCCACGCCTCGCCGCCGCGGACCAGCGGGCGGATCGCGTGCACCGCGGAGACCAGAACGGAGAGGGCGATCAGCGCCTCGACCGGGCGGGACGGCACGTTCACGTAGCCGAGCGCGGCCAGCGCCAGCGTGATCGAGTGACCGATCGCGAACGCGGTGACCACGTGGATCACCCGGGTCACGCTGCGCCGGAGTCCACCGGCGACCAGTGGCGCGGGCAGCAGGAGCATGATCAGAAACAGCAGATGATCAGAACCCTCGGCGATGTGGCGTACGCCGAGAAGCACTGCCGTCCTAAAGCCCGCGGTCTCCCGGGCCGCAGTGGTGACCGGCACCGTGACGGTGTGCTGCCGCCAGTCGAGCACGCCCAGATCGGTGTACGCGTCTCCGGACCTGACCGCCACGAAGACCTGATGCGAGACGATCCGGTCGAGGATCGCGTCGTAGGTCAGCGTGACGTCCCCGACCCGCCCGTTCGCCGGTGTCAGGGAGAGGCCGAAGACCAGGTGGTCCACGTCGTCGACCTTCTCCACCGCGCCGCCGGTCAGGCCCACGGTCCAGGCGGCGCCGTCGGTGCCCTCCGCCGCGGTGTGCGCGAGGACGTAGGCGCGGAGGTTCGCCAGCGTCGCCGGTTCCAGGACGCTGGTCGCCGTCAGGGGCTCGTCGAGCGCCACCTCGAGGCGGTCGATCGGCAGCTGGACAGTTCCGGTCACGCCGTCGGCGCCCGGATCGAGCAGGATCGCCGTGGTGCTGATCGGATGGGCCTGGGCCGCGGTCGGTGCCACGAGGGCGATGACCGTATATGCCAGAAGGACGGCCCCGAGGAGGCGCTTGATCATCAGCTGGGCTTCGTGCTGCCGTAGTCGTCGGTCTTGTCGCGGAAGACCGAGTGATAGTGGATGTCCGGGGTGCTCTGGCTGCGGGTGTTGATGAACTCGATCCAGACGCTCGGGCCGTCGATCCGCAGGTAGCTGCTCTCGTCGGTGGGCCCGGTGTTGTTCGCCCAGGCGATCGTGGTCTGGTCCAGCTCGGACTCGTACTTGGCGAGCAGCTTCGCGGCGGCGGCGTCGGCCAGGTCGTTCACGTAGGGCGCGATCGCGGCGAGCACCAGCTTCTTCTGCGCGGCGGTCAGCGAGGAGACCGCTACACCCTGGGAGGCCGGGAACACCCCGTCGTCGTGGGTCGGGCCCATCATCAGGTCGTCGTACGCGCCGTCGGTCAGCTTCGCGGCGGCCTTCTCGGTGTCGGTGAGCGAGGCGGCCATCGCGAACATCGCCGCGGACTCGTCGCCGACCGGTGTCACGGTCGCCCCGCCGGAGGTGAACGAGGTGGGCTCGGAGCCGACGAACTGCGGGGTCTCGCTGACCTTGTCACCGTTGTAGGTCAGGTTCCGGGCCAGGTGGTGCCCGCCGAACTGGACCATGAACGGCGCGGTGGCCGACGGCGTACCGAAGACCGCGACCTGATAGTCGACCAGGCTGCCGAACCCGTCCGCGCCGTTGCCGCCGAGCGTGTTCAGGTAGTCGTCGGCCTTCTGGATGTTCAGGATCTGCTGGTAACCCGCGTCGCTGAGCGCCACCTTCATCATCGCGAAGGCCGCCGTACGCTGCGCCTCGGTCAGGTCCTTGAGCGCCACGCCCTTGCGGGCCACCACGGTCGCCGGGTAGTTGGACCAGGTCTGGCGGGCCTGGCTGTCGTCGAAGTCCAGGTTGACCTTCGCCTTGGTGTCGCCGTCGAGCGTCGCGAGGAACGCGTTCACCGCGGTGACCACCGCGGCGGTGTTCGCGCCACCGGGGCTGTCGCCGTCGGTGTTCAGGTTCTCCGCGGTGAAGGTCTGCAGGTTGCCGAACCCGCCTCCGCCCGGACCCCCGGAGGGCCGGCCGCCGGGGTCTTTGCCGGCCGAGCCGGCCACCGCGGTGGGACTCGTGTCGCTCTCACTGCAACCGGCCACCATGGCCGTCGCCAGCATCACGCTGGTCACCACTGCCAAACGCCTGATCATGGACGTCCTGTCTTGTCGGAGGGAGACCCCGGACCGGGATGGTCAGGGTGAACATGGCGCCCCGGCCGGGCCCCGCCGACGCCGCGACGACCTCGCCGTCGTGCGCTCGGGCGATGCCGCGTGCGATGGTCAGCCCGATACCGCTGCCGCCGGAGGGTGCCGGGCGGCCCGGGTGCCCGACGCGCTCGAACCGGCTGAAGATCCGGTCCAGGTCGGCGGCGTCGATGCCGATGCCGTCGTCGGCGACCTGCACCCGGACATGCGGGTGCGGGGTGGCGAGCGCGCTGACCCCGATCCACACCCGGCCGCCCGGATCGCAGGCACCGAGCGCGTTGCCGAGCAGGTTGACCAGCACCTGGGTGATCCGGTCCGGGTCGCACTCGGCGATCAGCGGGGCGGGCGTGCCGGCTTCCTCAGTGGAGGTGCCGGCTTCCGCGGCGATCGGCGGGGTGGAGGTGCCGGCTTCCGCGGCGATCGGCGGGGTGGGGGTGCCGACCGAGAGTGTCACCCGGTGGTCGTCGTACTGTGGGCGCAGCCGTTCGGCGACGGCGCGGACCAGCGCGGTGACGTCGGCCGGGCGGCGGTGCAGCACGAACGCGCCCTCCTCGGCCACCGAGAGGCTGGACAGGTCGCTGGCCAGGCGCTCCAGGCGGGCGAGGTCGTCGGTCAGCGACGCGAACATCGCCTCGTCCGGCGGGAAGATGCCGTCGGCGAGCCCCTCGATCTGGCCCCGGAGGATGGTGATCGGGGTCTTCATCTCGTGGGCTATCTCGGACACCAGCCGGGCCCGTCGGCGCTCGGTGTCGGCGAGCGCCGACGCGAGCGTGTTCACGTCACCGACCAGTCCGGAGAGCTCGGGGTCGTCCGGGACGGCCAGCACGTCGCCGTAGTGGCCCTGCGCGAGACGGTGCGTGGCCGCCCGGACGTCGTCCAGCGGGCGCAGCAGGAAACGGGAGAGCAGCACGCCCACCACCAGGGCGGTCACCGCACCGGTCAGCATGCCGAACCGGATCGCGACGTCGGCGTCGAAAGGCTTCCGGTTCGGGCCCTTCATCAGCTGGATGCCGATCTGCACGGTGCCCTGCGCGACCAGCAGGACGAAGACGTGCGAGAGGGCGAGCCGGGCGCGCAATGACAAACGCTGATTGATGCGCCTTGCGAAACCGGTCACAGCGGGGTTCCGACAAAGCGGTAGCCGACCGTGCGCACCGTGCCGACGAAACGAGGCGCTCCGGCGTCGTCGTTAAGAGCCTTGCGGAGGGTACGGACGTGGACGTCGATCACGCGCTCGTCGCCGAAGAAGTCCGCGCCCCAGACCTCGGCCAGCAGCCCCCGCCGGGTGAAGACGCGACCGGGGGAGCGGGCCAGCGCGACGAGCAGGTCGAAGTCGAGTGCCGAGAGTTCGACCGGCGTGTCCTCGTCCAGCAGCACGGTCCGGGTGGCCGGGTCGATCGTGAGCCCGTCGAAGCGCAGCGCGGTGTCCGGTTCCGGGCCGCCGCTCTCGGTGCGGCGCAGGATCGCCCGTACCCGTAAAGCGAGCTCACGGGGGCTGAAGGGCTTGGTCACGTAGTCGTCGCTGCCGGCGGTGAACCCGATCAGCCGGTCGATCTCCTCGGCCCGGGCGGTCAGCAGCACCACCGGGACCTGGCTGGACTCGCGCAGATGCCGGAGCACCTGGAGCCCGTCCATCCCGGGCAGCATGACGTCGAGGACGACCAGATCCGGCCGGTGTGCAAGGGCCGCTTTCAGGCCGGCCGGGCCGTCCGTCGCCTCGATCACCTCGAAGCCGTCCGCCTCCAGGTATCCGCGTACGGTCATCCGGATCTTCGCCTCGTCATCCACGACCAGAATCCGCTGTGTCATGGTATGAGGGTAAATATCAGGATGATTAGCGCCATGCATCCAGCCAACCGTTACCGGATCAAGCTCCTAGCGCGGCGAGTGTGAAGCTTTCATGAAGCCGGCCTGTGCACGCTGGTCAGGCGCCTCTCCGGGAAGTGGCTGGACTGCCATGTTCCAATGAGTTCTCGCCAACCGTGCTCCTTCTGCCGGGGCGTAGATTCGGTACGTGCATACGGTGGCCGTACTCGCGCTTGACCAGGTGGTTCCGTTCGATCTCGCCACGCCGATCGAGGTGTTCGGGCGGACGCGGCTGCCGGACGGCCGGGCGCCCTACCGGGTGCGGATCTGTGCTATCTCGCCAACCGTCGACGCCGGGTCGTTCACCCTTCGCGCGCCGTACGGGCTGGACGGGCTGCTCGACGCGGACACCATCGTGCTGCCGGGGTGCGCGGACGTGACCGCTACCGTGCCGGGGGAGGTCGTGGACACTCTGCGCCGGGCGTACGCGAAAGGAAGTCGTCTTGCCTCGATCTGTTCGGGGGCCTTCATCCTGGCGGCGACCGGGCTGCTCGACGGGCGGCGGGCGACCACGCACTGGATGGCGACCGGGGCGCTGGCCGCGCGGTATCCGGAGATCGACGTCGACCCGGATGTGCTGTACGTGGACAACGGGCGGCTGCTGACGTCGGCGGGAGCGGCGGCGGGCCTCGATCTGTGTCTGCATTTGATCCGCCGGGACCACGGTTCGGCGGTGGCGGCGGACGCGGCTCGGCTGTCGGTGATGCCGCTGGAGCGGGAGGGCGGGCAGGCCCAGTTCATCGTGCACGATCAGCCGCCGACACCCCGCGGTTCGCTGCTCGAACCGGTGCTGACATGGATGCAGGAGAATGCCGTACGCGATCTGAGCTTGGAAGACATCGCGGCGCGGGCGGGGATGAGCACGCGGACGCTGAACCGGCGGTTCCGGGAGCAGACCGGGACGACGCCGCTGCAGTGGCTGCACCGGAACCGGATCCGGCAGGCTCAGTATCTGCTGGAGTCGACCGATCACTCGGTGGACCGGATCGCGTCGCAGGTCGGATTCGGGTCGCCGACCGCCTTCCGTGACCGATTCAAGCGAGTGGTCGGAACCAGTCCGCAGGGCTATCGGTCGGCGTTCCAGAAAGCGTCGTGACCACTCTTTTCGTGGGCCTCCTCCTTGATCAAGCACGTCCGGTGATGGCACCGTCGACGAAAACGAACCGAGGGAGTGCACCGTGGCGAGCTGGCAGATGCGTGGTGTGGCCGCTTTCACCCGGCTGGCCTACCGCCGCCGGTTCCTCAGCGAGGAGGCCGGCCACCGGACGCTGCATCGGGCGAAAGGCCCGTCGACCCCGCCGTCCGGCCTGGCGAAGCGGTTCCGCCTGAGCGTGGACCGGGCGCACGGCTTCGACGTCCACCGGCTCCAGGCCGGGGCGAAGCCCAGCGAGACCGTGGTGGTCTACCTGCACGGCGGTGCCTACACCAGCGAGATCGTGCCGCAGCACTGGTCGTTGATCGCGGACATCGCGACCCGGACCGGCTGTGACGTGTACGTGCCGATCTACGGTCTCGCGCCCGCTCACCACGGCCTCCAGGCCCTCGAGTTCGTCACCGCGGTGGTGACCTCGCTGACCGCTTCCGGCCGGCGCTGCTACCTGGCCGGTGACTCGGCCGGCGGGGGACTGGCGCTGCTCACCGCCCAGGCCACCGGGCCCACCGGTATAGCGGGCCTCACCGTGCTGGCCCCGTGGCTCGACCTGTCGATGGCCAACCCCGGAGTGGACGCGATCCAGCCCTTCGACCCCTGGCTGTCCCGGCCGGGTCTGCGCCCGATCGCCGCCGCGTGGGCCGGGGGTCTCGAACTGACGGATCCCCGGGTCAGTCCTCTCTACGGCGATCTCACCGACCTGCCGCCACTCCAGATCCTGGTCGGCACCCGGGACATCACGCTGGCCGACTGTCGCACCCTCCGCGATCGCCTGCCGTTGACCTCGGCCCTGACCTATCACGAGGAGCCGGGCGCGATCCACGTGTATCCACTGCTCCCTGTCCCTGAGTCGCGCGCCGGCCGGGACGCCATCGTGAGTCACATCCGGTCCTGCGTCGACTATTGACCTTCCCCCTGGGTCAAACGCAAGTCTTGTCTCCGAGCCGGAAATCGGGACCGGCCGAGGCTTTACTCGCGTCGATAGGGTGATGATCATGACGCTGACCGACGTGTTGATCAGGGCGGCAACGGAGGCACCGGAGCAGGTCGTCG
This sequence comes from Actinoplanes sp. NPDC051851, assembly GCF_040681165.1. Classification (NCBI taxonomy): domain Bacteria; kingdom Bacillati; phylum Actinomycetota; class Actinomycetes; order Micromonosporales; family Micromonosporaceae; genus Actinoplanes; species Actinoplanes sp. NPDC051851. The sequence goes on from NZ_JBFAYF010000068.1 coordinate 14,369, forward strand.
TGCATGTCGACGGCGACGGCGGTGAGGTGGCCACCACCTATGCCGAGCTCTACGCGCAGGCGTTGCGGGTCGCCGGTGGTCTGCGGGCCTCGGGTCTCGCGGCCGGTGATCCGCTGCTGCTGGTCGTGGGGGAGAGCAGCGAGTTCCTGCCGCTCTTCTGGGGCGCGATTCTGGCCGGCGTCGTCGCGGTGCCGCTGCCTCCCGAGGCCGGGCGCGTGGCAGCGGTGTGGCGGTTCCTCGACGGTCCCGCGGTCGCCGGCGACTCGGGACTCTCCGGGCTTCAGCCGGCGATGACCGGGTTCGGTGCGACGGGGCCCGGCGCAGGCGTCAGCGGTGCGGATGGGTTCCGGGTGCTCTCGCCGGCCGGGTTGCGTGCGTCGGTGCCCCTGGCCGAGCCGGTCGCGGTCGGCCCGGATGACCTGGCGTTCCTGCAGTTCTCGTCGGGCAGCACGGGCACGCCGAAGGGTGTCGAGCTCACCCACGGCAACCTCGTGGCGAACCTGGAGCAGGCGGCCGCGGCGAGCGGGACCGGACCGGACGACGTCGTGGTCACCTGGATGCCGTATTTCCACGACATGGGCCTGATCGGGACCCACCTCGTGCCGGTTCACGTCGGCTGCAAGCAGGTCAGGATCGGTCCACTCAGCTTCGCCAAGAGGCCCGAGCTGTGGCTCAGGACGGCCGCGAGGCACCGGGCGACCGTGCTGTCGGCGGCGAACTTCGCGCTGGCGCTGACCGCGCGCCGGGTGCCCGATTCGGTTCTCGACGAGCTGGATCTCGGCGCGGTGCGGCTTCTCATGGTGGGTGCCGAGCCGATCTCGCCCTCCGTGTGGCGGACGTTCGCCGGGAAGCTGGCACGCGCCAGGCTGGACCCGACCGCGATGCAGCCGGTCTACGGCCTTGCGGAGGCGACCGTGGCGGTCTCCTTCCCGCCGATGGGAGAGCCGGCGCGACCGGTGCGACTGAGCCGGGCGGCACTGGCGCGCGGCGTGGCGGTGGACGCCGCCGACGGCGTCGCGGCGACCGAGGTGATGGACGTCGGCCATCCGGTGCCGGGATGCGCGATCCGGATCGTGGACGACTCCGGGGAGGTCGTGGAGGAGGGGCTCGTCGGGCGGATCCAGGTGAGTGGGCCGAACGTCACCCGGGGCTATCACCGCGATCCCGGGTCCAGTGCCGCCGCGCTCGACGCCGGCTGGCTCCGCACCGGTGACCTGGGCTTTCTTCGTGGCGGACGGCTCGTGGTGACCGGGCGGGAGAAGGACGTCCTCTTCGTGCACGGCCGGAACTTCCACGCCGCCGACCTGGAGGAGGTGGTGACGGCGACGCCGGGGCTCGGGCCGGGGCCGGTCGCGGTGGTCGGCACGAGTGATCCGGGGACTGGTCGTGAGCGGATCGTGGTCTTCCTGGCGGCGCCGGCGGTGCGTGCCGATCCGGGGGTGGCGGAGCGCGCGAGGCGCCGGGTCGCCGAGGCGCTCGCGTACGACGGGGTCGGGGTGCAGGTCGTGCCGAACGGCGCCTTCGCCCGGACGACCAGCGGCAAGCTGCGCCGGAACGTCCTGCGTGCGCGCCTGCAGCCCGTCCCGGAGGCCACACCGTCTGCCGAGGAGCCGCCTGAGCGTGTTCCGGCGGTGCGCGTGCTGCGGACGCGGGCCGAGGCGGAGGACCTGGTCCGGGAGGTCTGGGCACGGGTGCTGCGGATTCCCGCGGAGCGCATCGCGCCGGACGACCGTTTCCTCGCCATCGGTGGGTCGTCGCTGGGCGCGATGGAGGTGCTGGCGCATCTGGAGGACGCGGTCGGGCGCACCCTGAACCCCGCCGACCTGCGGGATTGCGCCACCGTCACGGCTCTGGCCGACCGTCTCCTGTCCGGCCCCCGCTCGTCCGACCGGCTCCTGCCCGACCGCCTCTTCTCCGGCGGTCTCGGGTCCGGCGGATCGGCGCCGGCCGGGACGGGCGAGCGGCCGGCCGGGGGTGACCTGGCGATCATCGGGATGGCGTGCCGGTTCCCGGATGCGGATACGCCCGAGCGGTTCTGGGACAACCTGCTCGACGGGCGGGACAGCGTCGCTCGGGTGACCCGCTGGCCCGGCGGTGGGTACGGCGCGTTCCTCGAGGATCCGGCGCTGTTCGACGCCGGGTTCTTCGGCATCGGCGAGGAGGAGGCCCGGCTGCTCGACCCGCACGCCCGGATCTTCCTGGAGCTGGCCCACGAGGCCCTGGAACGTGCGGGTTACGGCGGTACACACCGCCATGGCCGCCGCATCGGCGTCTTCGCCGCGGTCGGGGAGAGCTCCTATCCGGAGCTGTTCACGGGTTCACCGACCGGCCCCCACGACCACACCGGCCCGCATGCTCTCACCGGCCCGCATGCTCTCACCGGGTCGTTGCGGAACCTCACCGCCGCCCGGGTCGCGCACCTGCTGGACCTGCGCGGTCCCGCGCTCGCCGTCGACACCGCCTGCTCCTCCGCGCTGGTGGCGCTCCACTACGCCCGTCTCAGCCTCGCCGCCGGTGACTGCGACATCGCGATCGTGGGCGGCGTCAACCTCGTCCTCTCCGGGACCGCCGAACGCCTCCTCACCGAGGCCCAGGCGCTCTCCCCGACCGGACGATGCCGGGCGTTCTCGGACAACGCCGACGGCTTCGTTCCCGGGGAGGGCGGCGCCGCGCTGGTGCTGACCAACGCCGTGGACATCGAGCGCGACCGGGTGCTGGCGGTCGTCCGGGGTACGGCGGTCAACAACGACGGGCGATCGCTGAGCCTGATGGCGCCGAACCCCCTGGTCCAGCAGGAGGTGATCGCCCAGGCCTACCGCGATTGCGGGGTGGATCCGGCCGACGTCACCTATGTCGAGGCGCACGGTACCGGCACCGCCGTCGGCGATCCGATCGAGGCCCGCTCGCTGGCCCACGCCTTCCCGCCCCGGGGCGACGGCCGGCCCCGGCTGCTCGGCTCGGTGAAGACCAATATCGGTCACCTGCTCAACGTGGCGGCTCTGCCCGCGCTGGTGAAGGTGGTGCTCGCCCTCCACCACCGTGAGCTGCCGCCGTCCCTGCACCACGACCGGCCGTCGTCTCGCTTCGACCTGGCTGCCGCCGGCTTCGAGGTGGTCACCGAGCGGCGTCGCTGGAACGGTCCGCCGGTTGCGGGCGTGAACAGCTTCGGGTTCGGTGGCACCAACGCGCATGCGATCCTCGCGGCCCCGCCCGAGGCGCTTCTCCGGCGGACGCCGTCCCTGCGTGGCGTCGAGCCGGTGCCGCCGGGACCGCATCTGTTCACGCTCTCGGCGCGTTCGGAGAGCGGGCTTCGGGCGGCGATCGGTGAGCTCGCGGATCATCTGCGGGAGCATCCGTCGCTGAGTGAGGCGGATGTCTGCGCCACGGTCGCCACGGCGCGTGACGACGGTCCCTGGCGGACCAGTGTCGTCACCCAGGGTGATCTCGTCGAACGGCTCGCCGTGGTGGACGTGGCGTCCGAGCCGGTGGGGCGGGAGCCACGGGTGGCATTCCTCTTCGGCGGGACACCGCGTCCGGGCCAGGGCGCCGCGCTGTATGCGAGTGCGCCCGCCTTCCGGTCCGCACTCGACGAGGTCTCGCGGGCGACCGGGCCCCTTCACGGCCGGACCCTCGTCGAATGGTGCACCGACGGGTCGATCCTGTCGGCAGACATGGCGCCGGCCGAGGTCTCGGGACCGGTCGTGGTCGCCCTCGGGCTCGCGCTCTCCGCCCAGTTGCGCCACGTCGGGGTGCGCCCGGAACCATCCGTGGACGATCCCGTCGCGGCTCCGGCTTCGGGAGGCCGTACGGCGGTCGACGTCATCGCGACGGCCACCCAGGTGATCACGGAAGGTTACCTCGGCGCTGCGGTCGAACGGTTGCACTCGGACGGGTTCGACACGGTGGTCGTGCTGGGCGCTCCGGTCGCGGTGCCTCCGCCGCTACGCGGTATGACGGTTCTTCATGCGGGCGACAGCCTCGCGGCACTGCTGGAGACCGCCGGGGAGCTGTGGCGGCGCGGTGCCTCGCTTGACCGTTCCCGGATGGACGACGGCGCTCGCCGGGCCGACCTGCCGACCTATCCGTTCCAGCGGCGGCGCTTCTGGGCGTCCGACCCGCTCGGTGCCTCGGCGGACGGCGATCGGCCTCGGTTCTCCGTGCCCCGGTGGGTCGGGAGCGGGAGGCCCGTCGCGGCCGGCGGTGGAGAGGGCGATGGGCGAGAGTCGATGTCGGCCGACGGGGGGCGGGGCGGCCCGGTGACCGTGGTCATGGCCGACCGTGGCGGGGCCGACGACGTCTGCGCGGTGGCGGGGGCGGGGATAGCGGCCGTACCGCGACGTGGGTCCGTCCTGGTGGTGACCGAGGATCTCTATGCCACCGGCGCGGAGGGGGAACGCGTCGATCCGGCGCAGGCGATCTGGGCGGGGCTGGCCATGGCACTCGCCGACGAGAATCCCGGGCTCGGTGTGCGGATCGTGGACCTCGCTTCGGCCGATGCCGCGTCCCTGCGCCGCGCCGCCATGGAGTACGAGTCGGGGGCTCCGCCACTGCCCGGGCCGGCGGAGATCGTGGCGTGGCGTTCCGGCCGGCGGCTGACGCGGACGTTCGACGCGGCTGTCGAGGCCGGTGGGGTGTGGACTCCTCCGGTGGACGGGCGGTTTCTGATCACCGGAGGCGCGGGGGCCGCGGGTGCCGGGATCGCGCGGGATCTGGCCCGGCGTGGACGGCCGGATCTGCTGCTCGCCGGGCGGTCGGCGGCGCCCACCGCCCTCATCGAGGAGCTGCGCGGGCTCGGGGCCACGGTCGAGTACCGGGTGGCGGACGTGTCGGTCGCCGAGGATGTGGCCGCGCTGGTGGACGGGCGCGAGTTCGACGTGGTGGTGCACGCGGCCGGGGTGGTGCGGCCGGGCAGTCTCGCGGCGAAGACCCCGGCGGATCTGGCCGGGGGGATGGCCGCGAAGGTGCGGGGGACCGTCCTGCTGACCACCGCACTTCGGGGGCAGCGGCCGCTGATCGTGGCGCTCTCGTCGGTCTCCTCGGTGCGGCCCGGGCTGGCGGGCGCGCTCGGGGACTATGTGGCGGGGAATGCCTTCCTCGACGCGTACGCGGCGGCGGAACGGATGGCCGGGCGGTGGTTCGTCGCGGTCAACCTGCCGATGCTGGCCGGTGGTGGGCTGGCGGCCGGGCACGGGCTCGGTGGCGGGGGACTCCCGCTCCGGCGGCTGCCGGCGGCGTTGTGGGCGGCGGTGGCGATGGATGCCGCGCAGGTGCTGGTCGTGCCTCCGGAACGGCAGGAGCACGCCGGGGAATCGCCGAGCGCGGGTTCACCGGTTGCGAAAGAGCCGGAGCGGCTGGCCGGGCATCGGGAAATGGCCGGGATCGTTCGGGAACTGCTTGCCGGGCCGTTGGAGCGGGAAGCGGGGACGATTCGGGAGGACGAAGCGTTCCTCGAACTGGGGCTGGACTCGTTGACGGCCGTGGATCTGGTCAAGGAGCTGGAAGAACGGCTGGGGCGGACGCTCTCCACGACGCTCTTCTTCGAGCATCGCACTCTCGGCGAACTGGTTCGCCACCTCGCGGGGGATACCGTGTTCCCGCTCAGCCCGGTCCAGCGGGCGTTCCACACGAACAATCGGTGGTATCCGCGGGTGCCGGCCTATGCGTACGTCAGAGAAAGCGTGACCGGGAGGGTTGATCCGGACCGGCTCGGGGTCGCCCTCGGCGAACTGGCGAAGCGGCATCCGATGTTGCGGGTGCGGTTCGGGGATGACGGGCAGCACGTGGCATCGGCCGAGCAGGGACGGCCCGCCTGGTTCACCGTGGTCGGGCCGGGGGGACAACGGGTCGAGGACCTGGAGTGCGAACTGCGGAATCGGCCGTTCGATCTGACGCGCGAGGCACCGATTCGGGCGGTTCTGGCGGTCGAGGACGAGGACCGGGCGCACCTGATCGTCGTGGCGCATCATGCGGCGGCGGACGGGTACAGCCTCGCGGTTCTCGGGGACGAACTGTGGACGCTCTACTCCGGGAGCGTGTTGCCGGCGCCGGCCGTGGGCACGTTCGCCGACCACGAAGCGCGGCGGGCCGGACCGTCGCGTGAGGATCTGGATTACTGGCGGGCGGAGCTGCGGCGATACCCGGCCTTGGCGCTGCCGTTCGACGGTGATCCGGGAGCGGAACCGGAACCGCCCTATGCGGTGCATCAGGTGGCGGCGACACCGGAACTGAGCACGGCACTCGGGGAGTCGGCGAGAGCGGCGGGGGTGACGCTGTTCCATCTGCTGCTGGCGGGATATGCACGCTGCCTTTCGCGGTGGAGCGGGCAGGCCAGGGTGCCGATCGCGGTCGCCCGGGCCGGGCGGACGGCGCGGCTGGCCGGCGTGGATCGGATGGTGGGGCCGTTCGCGGATACGCTGCCGGTGCTGGCCGAGGTCGCGGCCGGGGAGCCGCCGGAGGTGCTCGCCGATCGGCTGCGGGAGTCGTGGCTGGCGAGCGAAGGGCACGGGTCGGTCTCGACGGTGGACCTCGCGCGGATGCTCGCGGCGGACGGGGCGGGACCGCGGACGGCGAGCCCGGCGAGTTTCAGCTTCGCGCGGTTCCCGAACGCGGGAGCGGCGGGGCGGCATGTGGTGGCGACACGTGCGGGGACGGCGTCGGCGGCGACCCGGCTCGGGCTGGTGTGCTTCGAGCGGCACGGGGCGCTGCACTTCTCGTGGAACCATCCGGCCGCGTTGTTCCGCACGGCGACGGTCGAGCGGTTCGCGGCCGAGTTCCTGGCGGAGCTCACCGAACTGGCTTCGGGCCGGCCGGTCGTCTCGGGACCGGAGGGACAGGTCGTTTCCGGACAGGCGGCCGCGTCGGGCGGACGGGGAGCGGCGCGGGAGGACGACGTCGCGGAGCGGATCCGGGAGCAGTGCCGGAGGACGCCGGGGGCGATCGCGGTGCTCACCGACGGGGTCCCGCTCAACTATCGGGAGCTGGATGACGCGTCGGATCGGCTGGGTGGCTTTCTGGCGCTGACCGGGGCGCGCCGGATCGGGCTGCTGACCGGCCCCGGGGCCGAGACCGTCATCGGCGCGCTGGGGATCCTGAAAGCGGGTGCGGCCTGGGTACCGATGGATCCGGCCCATCCGGCGGCGCGACTCTCCGAGCAGCTTCGGCGGGCGGGCGTCGACGTCGTCGTGCACGACCGGGGTACCCGGACGGCGGCGGTGGAGCTCGGCGTCTCGGTGCTCGTCGACAGCCGGATCACGATGGACGTTCCGGTGCCGGAGCGCTCCGTGACGCGGGATGGGGAGGCGTACGTCATCTTCACCTCGGGCTCTACCGGGCGGCCCAAGGGGGTGGTGATCAGCCGGCGGGCGATGAGCAACTACCTGGACTGGGCGATCGGCGAGTTCGGGTACCACGAGGGGGACCGGCTGGCGCAGACCGCGTCGGCCTGCTTCGACGCCTCGGTACGGCAGCTGCTCGCTCCGCTGCTGGTGGGCGCGACCGTGGTGGCCTGGGGCAGGGAGGTCGTACGGGATCCGGACGAGCTGCTCGAACGCGTCGTCCGGGACGGGATCACGGTGTGGAGCTCGGTGCCCACTCTCTGGGAGCAACTGCTGGCGGCGGCCGAGCGGCGACGGCCCGACCTGTCCGCCCTCCGCTGGGTGCACGTCGGCGGGGAGGAACTGTCGGCGGGTCATGTGCGGCGCTGGTTCGACCTGCTCGGGCCCGGGCAGCGGATCGCCAACCTGTACGGGCCGACCGAGACCACGATCAACGCGACGTTCCACGTCATCGGGGAACGGCCGGGTGACGAGGTGGTGCATCTACCGATCGGGCGTCCGGTCGGTGGGGCGCTCGTCGAGGTGCGTGACGCGGCGGGGCGGGAGTGCGTGCCCGGCGAGGTCGGCGAGCTGTACCTGGGTGGGGTCGGGGTCGCCGACGGCTACCTCGATGATCCGGAACAGACAGCTGCGGCGTTCAGCGAGCGGGACGGGCGGCGCTGGTACCGCAGCGGTGACCGGGGGATGCGGGACGCGGACTCGACGATCTGGTTCCGCGGTCGGGTCGACGACCAGGTGAAGCTGCACGGGTACCGGATCGAGCCGGGCGAAGTGGAGGCGGTACTACGGCGGCATCCCGCGGTGGACCGGGCCGCGGTGCGGGTCGACGGGAAACGCCTGGCGGCCTGGGTCCAGCCACGCGGCGGGACTTCCCCGGGCGGAGCTCCGCCCGGCGGAGGATCGTCTGGCGGAGGCCCGGTGAGCGCGGTTCAGTTGCGGGAATACCTGAGCGGGCTGTTACCGGCCTATCTGGTGCCCGGCCGGATCGAGGTGGTGGCCGAGCTGCCGCTGACCGCGACCGGGAAACTCGACCGGAGCCGGTTGGCAGCGGGATCCCTGCCGGCGGCGAGCACGCCGGACGACACCGGGACGGACCGCGAAGCGCCGCTGTCGACGACGGAGAAGCTACTCGTGACGGTCTGGGAGGAGATGCTCTCGGTACGCGACGTCGGCCGCGAGAGCGACTTCTTCCTCCTGGGTGGGGACTCGATCGGCGTACTGGAGATGTTCTCGAGGCTCGAACGGGAGCTGCCGGTACTGCCGCGGCCGACCGTGATCTATCGGAATCGGACATTGGGTGAGCTGGCGGCCGCGATCGACGCGTCGGGGGCGCCGACGGTGCGGGCGGAGGCGGACGGGGCGGCGTTCGCGCTGAGTGCGAGCCAGCGAGGGTTTCTGCTGGCCGATGCGGTAGGGGCGCCGTCCACGTGGCTGGCCGCGCCGAGGCTGTCCGGGCCGCTCGATCCGGAGCGGTTCCAGCGGGCGGTGGATGTGTTGGTGGACCGGCATCCGATGCTGCGGAGCGTGGTCGACGCGGCCGCGCGGCCGCCGGCGCAGCGGGTGCTGGACGAGGCGCGGCTGACCGTTTCCTACCAGGAAGGACCGTGGTCGGCCGAGGAGGAGCGGGCGCATCGGTTCGACCCGGGGGTGTGGCCGCTGGTACGGATCAGGCTGGTGCGGACCGGGCCCGAGGACCATGTGCTGGTGCTGCACGCGCACCATCTGATCGGGGACGGCTACAGCGTGGCGCTGCTGGCACGGGAACTCCTCGCGGTCTATGACGGTGTCGTCCTGCCGCCGCTGACCTCGACGTTCCGGGACTACATCGCGTTGCTGGAGGGGCTGGAGGCCGAGGAAGCGCCCTACGACGGGCCGTCGCTCGGTCGCGGGGAGAGGCACGGGGAGAAGAGGCACGGGAATAGGCACGGGGATGGGCACGGGGAGAAGGGGCACGGGGAGAAGCGCGGGGAGACCACGGCGACGTCCGGCTTCAGCCTGTCGCCGACGGTGGTCGACGCGCTACGGAAGGCCGCCGCGGATGCGGGGGCCACGGGCTTCGCGCCGTTGCTCGCCGCCTACAGCCGGGCCATCGAGCGGATCACCGGTCGCGACGAACCGGTGATCGGGGTGGCGGTGACCGGGAGGGATCATGCGCTGCCGGATCTGGCGAGGATCTTCGGGCCGTGCGCCACGGCGGTCGCGGTCCGGCCCGGCAGGGCGGGTGATCTGGCCGGGCTGGCGGCGTCGGTGGCCGAGGCACGGGGCCGGAGATTCACGGCGCCGCGTGGCTGGCAGTTCTTCTTCACCTACCTGGACTTCGGGGCGCTCGGGCCACTCACCGGCGACACCCTGCGGCTGACCTGGGACGACACGGACGCCGAGCTGGCCGTTCCACCGGGCACCGACGTGCTGCTCGCGGCGCGCCCGACCGGCGACGGCCTGCGCGTCACGCTGCGCGGGCGCGTGCCGGGCGACCTGCTCGACCGCCTGGCCGCCGACCTCCAGGCCGACCTCCAGGCCGACCTCCAGGCCGACCTCCAGGCCGACCTCCAGGCCGACCTCCAGGCCGACCTTCAGGCCGACCTCCAGGCCGACCTGGAGGGATCGGCCCGGGACCGCATCACCTCCGACACCGCACCAGGGCGAGCGGAAGCCGGGGAACGGGCGGGCGTTGATGCGGCGCTTGTCGGTTATCTTCCGGTTCCGGAGGGGCTGCCGGTTCAGGTTCGGGCGCAGCTGCCCACTCTGGACCGGGAGACGATCCGGGCGCTGTTGTTCCCGGGGAACGCGCCGCGGCTGCTGGAGGTCGTGTCGACGTCGCTGGGGAGGTCCGGGTTCGTGTGTCTGCCGCGGTTCGCCGACGAGCTCGGTGGGCCCGGGCTCGCCGAGGAAGCGGCCGTCGCGGTGGACGTCGCCGCCGGTCATGGGGCGCGGAGTGTCTCGCTTGCCGGAATGATTCCGGCCCGCACGGGATACGGCATGGCGGTGGCGGCGCACGTGCGGTCCGGGGCGCTGCTCACCACCGGGCACGCGGTCACCGCGGCCTCGGTGGTCCGGACGACCCTGGCGGCTACCGGCGGCAACCTGGCGGGCAAGGTGCTGGCCGTCCTCGGCGTCGGCTCGATCGGTACGTCGTCGCTGCGCCTGCTCCTCGCCCAGGCAGCCCGTGGCCCGATGCCCGGACCACGGGTGGGCGCGCGGGACAGCGGCGTACCGGCCGGTGGTGCGCGGGACAGCGGGATGCCGGCCGGTGGCGCGCGGGACAGCGGGATGCCTGCCGGTGGCGCGCGGGCCGGGGTAACGCCGAAGGGGAATCCGGGTGTCGGGGAGATGCCGGCTGAGCTGTTGCTCTGTGATCTGCCGGCGGCGGCCGGGCGGCTGCGTGACCTGGCGGAGAGTCTGCGAGCGGAGGGCTACCCCGGCGTGATCCGGATCGTCGGGGTCGACGACGTCTACGAGGCGGACGTCGTCATCGGGGCGACCAGCGGAGGAGGCGGGATCCTCGACGTCGATCGGCTTCGGGCGGGCACCGTTGTCGTGGATGACTCGTTTCCGCACTGCTTCGACACCGGCAGGGCGCTGGCGCGGATGCGGGAGCGGGGGGACGTGCTGATCGTGGGCGGCGGGCTGCTCGACTGTGGAGAGGTTCGGCACTCGCCGGCGCCGGGGATGCCGGCGGTGTCGGTGAGCGGGTTCCGGCTACCGGGAGTGATCGCCTCCTGCCAGCTGGAATCGTTACTGCATGCCGTTACGCCGGGACTGCCGTTGGTCACCGGGCCGGTTGATGCGGGGCTTGCGGGCGCCTATTGGGACGCGCTCGACAAGGCGGGAGTTCGGGCGGCGCCGCTTCATCTCCTGAATCAGGAGGTGCCGATTTAGGCGGGGTGTCGAGATTTTGCATATCAAGTTGATTACAACGGGTTTCAACAATGCAAATATCCAGATTGGGGGCACTTGTTCGTGGAAACCACTCAGTATGATCCGCGGCATGTCAACCCATCCGGACCTTGCGGAACCCGAGCAGAGCTCCTCGCCAGAGGAGTCGTCGGAGGCTCCCGCGCCTGGCAAGCGTCGCCGCCGCTGGCGCATCGTCCTCTACGTGCTGCTGGTTTTCGTGCTCCTGGGCGCGGGTGGTGCAGTTGCCGGCGGGCTCTACCTGAAGTCGGTCGAGAAGTCGGTCGAGCGCGTCGACGCGTTCAGCGAGGTTCCCGAGGCGGCCCGGCCGACCAAGGCCGCGGTCGCCACGGACGCGCTCAACATCCTGATGCTCGGCAGCGACTCCCGCGACCCCGACAACACGCAGGGCTCGCGCGCCGACACGATCATCATCGCCCACCTCACCAAGGATCGCTCCAGCGCGCAGCTGATCTCCATCCCCCGCGACACCTGGGTCTACGTGCCGAAGGCGGCGAAGAACGACTACGCCGACCGGAACGCGAAGATCAACGCCTCGTACGCGTGGGGTGGTATCCCGCTCGTCGTGCAGACCGTGGAGAAGTTCACCGGTGTGCGCATCGACAACGTGGCGATCGTGGACTTCGGCGGCTTCAAGGAGATCATCGACGCGCTCGGTGGCATCGACATCGAGGTCGAGCAGGACTTCACCTCGATCCACCCGCCGTACCGGAAGTTCACCAAGGGCACGATGCACATGGACGGCGCGACCGCGCTGGACTACTCGCGTCAGCGCAAGCAGTTCGCCGACGGCGACTTCGCCCGCATCCGGCACCAGCAGCAGGTCATCACGGCGATCCTGGACAAGGGCGCGTCCGGCGGCCTGCTCGGCAGCCCGACCAAGCTGAACGACTTCCTGCGCGCCACGGCGAACTCGGTCTCCGTCGACAAGACGATGTCCCTGGTCGACCTCGCGTCCCAGCTCCGGCACCTGCGCAGCGGCAACCTCACCTTCCTCACCAACCCGTCCAAGGGCACCGGCATGGTGGGCAGCGAGAGCGTCGTCTTCCCGGACAAGGCCAAGGACAAGACGCTGTACGAAGCGGTCCAGAACGACAAGGTCGACGAGATCCTGGCCGCCGCCACGAAGTAGTGAGCCGTTCGGTAACCGGCGGTGCTGTGCGGTGACATAGCTGTGCGATATATGGGGAGACGTGAATACGGGGAGCACGTCAGCATCGGGGCCCTCACCTGAGGACACCGCTGTGCTGGATACGACGAATGTGTGGCGGATGCCGGCGCCTCCGCTGTCACCCCCTGTCGTGCCGGGGCCAGCCGGGCTGGTGATTCCGCAGCAGCGACCGGCTCCCGCCCGGGAGACTCCGGCTCCGGAGCCCTTCCGGGACCGGGGGCCGGATCCCGCCGACGAGCCGGGGCGGGAGCAGGATCGGCGGGAGCAGGACCGGCGGGAGCAGAGCCGGGAACGGAACCGGGTCAGGCGCCCGGAGTCGCTGCACGACAGCGACAAAGACCGGCAGCTGGCACGCGACGGTGAGCCGGCACGCGACGGTGAACCGGCACGGGTCGGTGAGCCGGCACGGGACGGGGCGCTGGCACGGGACGGTGAGTCGGCACAGGACGGTGAGCCGGCACGGGCCGAGGATTCGGCACGGGACGGTGAGCCGGAACGGGACGGCGACGAGGAGGAGGGCGAGGACCCCGACTCGGCGTCGAGCACGGCGGTCATCCCGTACGCGGCGGCCACCTCGGCCAAGCGGACCCGGCGGATGCGCGCCTGGATGCTGGTCGCGCCGGTCGACGTCCTCGCGCTGAGCACGCCGCTGCTCTTCACGCTCCAGTACTGGCGCGGCACGCTGGTGATGGCCGGGCTGACCGTGGCGCTGTTCGCGTTCGGCGGGCTCTATGCGGCCCGGCGGTACGTGAGCATCCTGGACGAGCTGCCGACCATCTTCGGGCGGCTGCTCGCCTCGTCGGCGATCGTGGCGATCATCGCGGCGCAGCGGCACGACTCGGTCGGGTACGTCGAGGGCTTCCTACGCTGCGTCGCGCTCTCCGGCAGCCTGGTCATGGTCGGGCGGGCGCTGACGCGTACCGCGATCGTCGTCGCGCGCCGGCGGCGGTGGGTGGAGCGCAACGCGATCATCGTGGGCAGCGGGCAGATCGCCCGGGAGCTGGCCCGGCTGTTGCGGCGCTACCCGCAGTACGGCCTGCGGTACGCGGGGTGTGTCGACAGCCTCTTCCCCGAGTCGGGGAAGCCCGCCGTCTCGCTCCTCGGCGACCTCGGCACCCTCGAGGCGAACATCAAGATGGCCGACGTGGACGTGCTGATCGTCGCCGACTCGGCCGCGCCGGACCCCGACCTGATGGAGGTGCTCAGCCGGCCCGCCGCGCTGACCCGGGACATCTGGGTCGTGCCGCGGCTCTGGGGATCGGGTATGCACGGCGCGGTGCCCGACCACATCGGCGCGATCCCGATCACCCATATCCGGCACAACACGATCGGCGGGCCGCGCTGGGCGCTCAAGCGGGCGTCCGACATCGTGATCGCGTTGACCGCGCTCACCCTGCTCAGCCCGATCCTGCTGCTCTGCGTGATCCTGGTCTTCCTGGAGGGGCCGGGCAAGGGCGTCTTCTTCCGGCAGGAGCGGATCGGCCGGTACGGGAAGCGGTTCAACGTCATCAAGTTCCGGTCGATGCTGCCGCGTGACGAGATGGACTCGCAGACCACCTGGTCGATCGCGGGGGACAGCCGGGTCGGTCCGATCGGGCGGTTCCTGCGGCGTACGTCGGCGGACGAACTGCCCCAGCTCTGGAACATCCTGCGCGGGGACATGACCGTGGTCGGGCCGAGGCCGGAGCGGCCGTTCTTCGTGGACCGGTTCTCGGCGGAGCACCCGTCCTACGCGATGCGGCACCGGGTGCCGGTGGGCCTGACCGGTCTGGCGCAGGTCAACGGTCTGCGCGGGGACACCCCGATCTCGGACCGGGCCCGCTTCGACAATTACTACATCGAGCACTGGTCCCTCTGGCTCGACACCAAGGTGGTGCTGCGCACGATCGCCGAGGTGTTCCGGGGCGGCGGCCGCTGAAAGAAAAGGGAGAAAGGGTTCAGATGAATGGCAGGCTGGTCGACCTATAACCTGCCAGGAACTGATCCGGATCGGACTTCAGCACCCTACTGAGAATGGTCCCGAAAATGTCCCGGAAGTCGACGGTGGCCTTCAGGTCACCGTCGTCCAGGTCGGTGAGGCTCGGTTGCTCTCCGTAGAGACCACCCACCACCCCCGGCCCCGCGAGGAAGACCGGCCCGGCCGTCCCGTGATCGGTGCCGCCGGAGGCGTTCGCTTCCACCCGCCGCCCGAACTCGCTGTACACCAGGCAGACCACGCGCTTACCGGCGTCCGTCTTCGTCATCCGGGTCAGGAACGCGGAGAGCGCCGTGTCCAGCTGCGTGAGCAGGCGTTCGTGGGCCGGTCGTTCGGTCGCGTGCGTGTCGAATCCGCCGAGGCTGACCGAGTACACCCGGGTCGGCACGGACGCCTCGATGCAGCGGGCGATCAGATCGAACTGCGCGGTGAGCGAGTCCCCGCCGCCGGTACCGGTGGCCGGGACGGACGTACCCGTCTCGGTCGGTGACGCCGTCGCGGACTTGTTGATCTCCTGGATCAGGCCGTCCACCGTGATCAGGTCGGCGTAGGTGCCCGCGACCCGGGCCTGCATGTCCGGCTCGTCCGTCGACGCCTGACCGAACGCGGACACCATCTCGGGCGAGATCCCGTCCGGCAGCCGCAGCCCGCCGACGTCGACGCACGCGCCGGCCGTGGTCTCGCCGACCAGCAGCGGGGAGAGCACCGGCTCGAAGCTCACCGCGGTCTCGGCCGGGGACTTCGTCCCGTCGAGCCACCGGCCGATCCATCCGGTGCCGATCGGGTGCTCCGGGGACGCGGTCTGCCAGATGTCCATCGAGCGGAAGTGACTGCGGTCCGGTTTCGGGTACCCGACCCCGCGTACGATCGCCAGCTGTTTGTTCTGCCACAGCTGGTGCATGCCCTTGAGCACCCGGTTCAGCCCCAGCGTCTCGTCGAGGGCGAGCACCTGGCCGGCCTCGTACGCCATCGCGGAACGGGCCTTGTGGTACGCCGGATCGTTGAACGGCACCACCGTGTTGAGCCCGTCGTTCCCGCCGTAGAGCGTGACGATGACCAGGGTGCCCTCGTCGGCGGCGAGCACCGGGGCGTCCGACCCGCCGGAGAGCAGCGCATGCAGCCCCATCGCCCCGGCACCCGCGGCCAGCGCGGCCCCGCCGGTCACCCCCGAGGCGAGCAGGAACTTCCGTCGCGTCACGGTATCCATCAGGTCACCAGGTATTCCGGGCTGACCAGGCCGAGAGTCAGCAGCTGTTTGGGGGTGGTGGCCAGCTTCAGGCCGGCGTACGTCCGGTTGCTCCACGCCGGGATGCCCAGCAGGCTGGCCAGGGATTCCGCGGTCAGCCCGGTCACCGGCGCCAGCCCGGCCAGCCGCCCGGCGGTGGCGAGGCGGACCTGTGCGGTGCCGGCGGTCAGCCACAGGGTGCCGGCCGGCCAGCCGCCCACGCTCGGCGGCGAGAACGGCACCTGGCCGAGCCGGTTGAGGCCGTACAGGATGAGGTCGACGGTCTCGGTGGGCATGCCGCCGAGCCGCAACCCGAGCTGGCGCATCGCACCGACCAGCCACTCCACCGGCTGCTTGACCATCTGACCGGCCGTGGCCTGGAAGGCCTCGGTGCCGACCATCGCCCGCAGCATCGCCATCGCGTCGGGGAACGCCGCGACCATGGCCGTCTGCACGTCCGCAGGGATCGCGCCGGACGACGAGCCGTAGCGATACCAGAGGCGGGCCGCGATGAATTCCGGGCAGACCTCCTGGCCGAGCAGGTGGTCGACGAGCGAGTCGGCGTCGAAGTTCTTCCGGGTGCCGAGTACGGTCTTGGGCTTGTCGTCGTGCTGGGCCGGCGCGAGGTGCGTGGTCGCCTCGGTGTAGTTGATGATCCAGCCGGTCAGCGCCCGCCCGGCCTCCTTGACGTCCTGCTCGGTGTAGTTGCCGATGCCGAGCAGGAAGAGCTCCATCAGCTCCCGGCCGAGGTTCTCGTTCGGCGCGGAGCGGGAGTTGAGCTGCCCGTCGAGCCAGTAGATCAGCGCCGGGTCGCGGACCATCCGGTGGGCGAGCGTCGAGAAGTCGTTGGTGCCGCGCAGCGTCCGGTGCTGGATCATCATGAGCTGCGGGCGGATCACCTTGCCGATCGAGGTGGCCCAGTGCCCGTGCCAGAAGAAGACCATCTTCTCCAGCGCCTGATGGTCGGCGACGGTCATCCGGTCCAGCCACCAGGTGGTGATCTGCCGGGTCTGCCGTTCCCGCTCGGTGCTCACGACCGCCCGCTGCGAGTCGGTCGGGTTCGCGTACTTGTTGATCGGGTCGGAGCCGACGTCGGGCACCGGGGTGGCGGAGGCGCCGACGTCCGGGGTGGAGGGTGCGGTCAGCGCCTGGACGGTCGGCGCGTAACCGGCCCGCTGTGCCGCCGCCAACTCGGCCTGGGTGGGCCCGAAACCCACCCGGCGGAGCAGAAGCGCGACGTCACTGGCCATATTCGTCAATATAGGCGGTCGCGTCGGAACCCACGGATCGGTGCCCGGTCACAGCGGCGTAGGCCACATCGAGCTGCCCGCGTACGGCGGCCGACCCGTGGTTCGCCACCGCCCACTCGCGACCGTTCACGGCCAGCCGTTCCCGCTCCGCCCGGTCGCGCAGCAACGCGCCGATCGCGGCCACCCAGCCCTGCGGGTCCTCGGCCGTCCGGACCTGCTCACCGTCGCGGACGCCGGCCCGCGCGGCGACCATCTCGCTGGTCACCGTCGGCACGCCGGCGGAGAGCGCCTGGATCAGCTTCATCTGGATGCCGGTGCCGCGGAAGATCGGCGCGATCGCCACGGTGGACGCTCCGTAGTGCGGCTCGATCGACGGCACGTTGGCGAAGAGGTCGACACCGTCCTGCTCGGCGAGGGTCTTGACCGATTTCGGCGGGTCCTGGCCGACGATCCGCAGCCGCGCGTCCGGCACGGCCTGCTTGATGCCGGGCCAGACCTCGCGGGCGAACCACATCAGGCCTTCGACGTTGGCCTCGTAGCTCAGGCGGCCGACGAAGAGGACGGTGGGCGCGGTCGCGGTGTGCGGTTGCAGGGGGAAGTCGCAGATGCTGCGCACCACATACGTTCCCGGCCGGGTGTCCCCGGGTGCGGACAGGATGATCGGCACCCGGGCACGGACCAGCTCGTCCTCGCGCGCCCGCATCCGGTGCTGCTCGACCCGGCCGATCGCGCGCCAGGCCGGGTTCGGGCCGTCCGCGGCGAGCTGCTCGTAGTACTCGCTGCGGAACTCGTCCAGGTCGATCAGGACCGGGGTGTCGCCGCACGCCTCGACCAGGTGTGCGGTCCGGAAGACGTTGAGGTGCACCACGTCCGGCCGCCACTCGGCGATCTTCGCGCGCAGGGCGGTGACCAGTTCCGGGGGATTGGCGTACCCGGTCTGCAGCGACTCGCCGGTGACCAGCGAGCGGAGGCTGCGGGTCATCGTGCCGACCCGCGAGTTGGGCACCAGCGTCTGATCCGTTACGGGCAGCGCGGCGGCCTCCTCGATCTCGGCCTCGTCGTGGGTGAGCGCCAGCAGCGCCACCTCGTGCTCGGCGGCGAGGATCTCCAGGAACTCCAGGCTGCGCGGACGGTACCGGGACGGAATCCAGGGCGCGACGAACAGGATCTTCACAGGGGGAACTTCCTCAAAGCCGTGGCGAGCGTACGCTGCCTGCTGGTGCCGTGCCGGTCGAAGTAGACGGCCATCCCGTCCCGGTAGAGCCGGTTCTTGCCGACGGCGGCGGTGCTGGTGCTCTCCTTGTGATCGGCGACGCTCGCGCCGACCGAGGCGACGCCCCAGCCCGCCGCGCGCAGCCGCTTGCAGAGGTCGACGTCCTCGAAGTAGAGGAAGTAGCCGGGGTCGAACCCGCCGATCTCCCGGAACGCCGAGGCCCGCACCAGCATGCAGAACCCGGAGACCCACTCCACCGCGCGGGTCTCCGCCGACGGTTCGACGTCCAGGTAGGCGAGCATCCTGATCCTCGAGCGCAGGAAGGCCGAGCGGGCCAGGGCGCGCCGCAGCCCGGCCGGCACCAGGTGGTCGACGCGGAGCGCGGCCAGCCACTCCTTCGCCATGCTCGGATCCGAGCCGGAGGAGACGCCGTAGCCGCCGTTCGGGTAACGCATCAGCGGCGCGACCACGCCCAGCCCCGGGTCGTTCTCCAGGGCGGCGACCAGCGTCGCGAACGCCTCCGGATCGAGCCGGCAGTCCGGGTTGAGCAGCAGGTACGCGTCGGCCTCCGGAACCGCCCGGGCGGCCAGGTTGATCGCCGCGCCGAAGCCGTCGTTCGGGGCGGAGAGCACGTCCGGCGTGTACCGCTTCGCCACCGTGGCACTGTCGTCGGCCGACGAGTTGTCCACCACCACCGACCGCTCGACCGGCAGCGCGCCGAGGCAGCCGAGGCTCTCCGGCAGGTCACGGGCCGAGTTGTAGGCGACCACGATCGCCGCGATCCTCATCGTTGGCTCACCATCGCATAGGCGTCGAGATAGGCGTGGACCGTGTCGTCCCACCGGAAGGTCCGCTCGATGTGGGCACGCGCCTGCGCGCCGCGTGCCGCGGCCTCTGCCGGGTGGCGCAGGGTCGCGTCGATCGCTTCCGCCAGTTCCCTTCCGGTACGCCCGGAGCAGAGCATCGACGCGTCCGCCCCGACCGAATCGGCCGGACCGGGCGACGTGATCACCGGGCATCCGAGGGCCATGGCGTGCACCACCTTCATCAGCACGCCCCCGCCGACCACCGAGGGCACCACCACCGCGTGCGCGGCGAGCATCTCGTCCCGCAGGTCCGGGACCGCGCCGGTGACCACGACCCGGGCGTCCCGTTCGGCGAGCGCGGTGATCTCCCCGGCCGGGCGGGCACCGACGATCCGCAGCTCGGCGGTGGGATACCGCTCCCAGACCAGCGGCATCACCTCGTCGGCGAGCAGCCGGGCGGCCAGGATGTTGGCGCGCCGCCACATCGCACCGGCGAAGACCAGCCGCGGCGGCTGCCCGGCGGGCGGCGCGGTCCACGACACCGGCCCGATGTCGACGCCGGGCCGGGCCAGCAGGGTCCGCGGGTTGTACCGGGACGCGACGGCGTGGTCGGCCTCGGAGAGCGTCATCAGCGCCCCGGCCCGGCGCATCGCGTCCCGCTCGAACCGGCGGGTCCGGACCAGTTCGGCGAGCCGGTACGCGCGTTCCGGCCCGGACGAGGCCCGGTACGACTCGGCCATCACGCTCTCGGTGATGTCGTGCAGGGTCAGCACGGTGTTGTCGCGGCTCGCCAGGATCTCCGCGGACTGCAGGTACTCGGCGTGCACCACGTCCGGCTTGAGCCGTTCGATCAGTCCCCGTACCTCCCGGGTCGCCGCGTGCGGCCAGGCCTGCCGCAGCCACGCGGGCCGGGCGCCGAACCGGGCCAGCGGACCCGGCCGGAACGGTGCCGTGGGAATCAGCGAGGTGTACGTGCCTGACTCTTCGGTGTTCTGCGGCGAATAGACGAAGAGGTCCGTCTTCTCCGCCAGGCGGGGGACCAGCTTGGCGATGGTGTCCGCCGCGGCGTGGTCGTGCTGCGCGGCGGGGGAGAAGGGCGAGATCAGCAGGACGCGCATCAGCCCAGGTCCTTGAAGACCGACGCGATGTAGCCGCGCGCCACCGTGCCCTGGACGGCGACCCGGCCGGCCGCCTCGCGGAACACCTCGGGGGCGGCCGCGGCGGCGGTCGCGGTGCGGTACAGCGTGTCCGCGTCCACGTCCTTGCCGACCGTGAACTCGCCGAGCCCCAGGTCGTGGAAGGCGTCCAGGACCTTCCGCTCGTACGCGATCGCCACCGTCGGTACGCCGAGCGCCACGGCCGGCAGCGCCGCGTGCAGGCGGGTCGCGAGAACCAGCCGGTACGACGCGAGATCGGTCAGCCAGCCGTCCAGGTTGACCGCGAGCGGCTGCTCGGCGTCGAGCGGGCTGGTCGCGACGTCGAGCGTGTCGCGGAACGCCCGGTCGTAGATGGTCGCGTCGTTCTCGCCGTTGGCTCCACGGCCGTACGCCATCGGAAGGAAGACACCCGACCAGCCGTCGCCGCGCAACCGCTGAACGACCTCGGCGGAGGCCGCGATCAGTGACGCCTCGGCGTCGCTCGCCAGGGGGCGCAGCGAGAGCCCGAAACGCTGACCGCGAACGATCCCGCCGAGCTCGGGCAGTCGCAGCGTGTACGCCATGTCACCGACCACCTGCGCGCCCCGGCCGAAGGTGTCCGCGCTGCGCTGGTCACGGACGCCGACCGCGCGGCACCGGGCGCCGATCCAGCGCAGCAGGGCCCGCCCGGCGGCGGTGTTGTCCTCGCGGACGCCCGCGGCGGCGACGGCGACCCGGGTGCCGGCCAGCCGGGCCATCGCGACCATCCGGGCGAAGAGCGGCAAGGTGCCCGGCCAGGGCAGGTTCGGCGACCGCTCCTGGAAGACGGTGCCCGGACCGAGCAGCAGGATGTCGGCCTCGCGCAGGGCGCGCTGGGCGGCCTCCTGCCGTTCGCCGGTGCCGCGCGAGCGCAGCGTCGGCATGTGCACGGCGTCCACCCGGTGCAGTTCGGTGACGCGTTCCGGGTCCGGGCAGAGGACCACGAAGCTCGCGTCCTCCCGGGTCTCCCGGACCGCGGCCATCAGCGTGTGCAGAAGGATCTCGTCACCGAGGTTGTCCGATCCGAACCATCCCGCGATCGCTACCCGCATTCATGCCCCCGTATTTGCGGTCTGTGCCGGCCTGGCAAACCGGCGCCGTACGACGACGACGGCCGCCGCCCCGGCGAGGAAGAGGATTCCGGTGCCGACCGACGCGCCCGCGAGCGGCAGCAGCTCCACCAGCGTCACCAGGACGACGGCCACCACCGCGACGAACGCCGTCGAGGCGGCGACCGGGCGGAGCAGCGTACGGTCGTGCAGGAAGTAGAGGAGCGAACTCGCCACGATCAGCTCGGTCAGTACGGTGGACCAGGCCGCGCCGAACGCGCCGTACCGGCCGTCCAGGGCGAGGTTCAGCGCGACGTTGCCGAGCATGCTGACCACCAGCACGATCAGCCGGCTGCTGGCCTTCCCGCCGGCGAGCAGCACCGCGGAGAGCCCGAAGTTGGCGAAGCGGAGCGCGAGGAAGAGCGCCAGGATCATCGCGAGGTGCATGATCGTCGCGCCCTCGTCACCGAAGAGGATCAGCGTGGCGATCGGCAGCCCGGCCAGCATCACGCCGGTCGCGCCGAACCCGGCGATCTGGAAGAACCGGAAGATGGTCACCGGCTCGTCGGGGCGCCCGCCACCGAGGACGCGCGGTGCGGCGTACGCGAGGGCGCCGACACCCATCGACGAGGCGACCTGCACGGCCGGGCCGACGATGCCGGTGGCCGAGACGTACTCGCCGACCTGGCTCGCCGCGACGAAGAGCGCCAGGACCAGGGTGTCGCCGCGGAAGTACATCAGGCCGAGCAGGTCGGCGGCGAAGTACGGCACCGCCTGCCGCGACCGTCCGACCAGGTCCACCCGGCCCGGCACCAGCAGCTGGCGCCAGACCCCGGAGAGCCAGAACGCCAGCACCGAGCGGAGCAGCGAGGCGAGCGCCATGTAGACGGCGGCCCGGGTGAACGAGAGCCCGCCGGCGAGCAGGGCGTCCGCGCCGCACGCCGCCACCAGGGTCACGCTGGCGATCGCGTTCGCCAGCGCCTCGCGCCAGGCCTTGCGGGTGCCGCGGACCAGCACCCACGCGGTCTCGTTCCACTGCTCCAGCAGGCTGGAGAGGAAGAAGAGGAAGAAGCCGAGCTGGACCGCGCCGGGCACGGTGAACCCGGCGACCGGCCAGCAGATCGCCGCGGCGAGCAGCATGACCAGCAGCCGGGTGGTGTGGATCCGGGCGACCTCGGGGTGCGGGACGAGACCGGCGGAGACGTTGCGGGTCAGGTACGTCGGGAAGCCCACCGAGAGCGCGGCCGCGGCGAACGAGGCGCTGAGCGTGGCCAGGCCGTAGAAGCCGACAGCCTCGGCACCGGCGCCCCGCGCCAGCAGGGCCATGATGACCAGGGTGGTCAGCCGGGTGACCATGGTGGCGAGGCCGAGCAGACCGGAGGCGACCTTCAGCGACGCGGGCCGGTGACCCGGCGCGGATATCTCAGGCGCGCTCATCGGGATCCTCTACGACCGGGGTCTCCTCTTCCGGGGTCTCTTCGACAGCTGCCTGTTCGGGAGCGGCGGTGCCGATCCACGCGCCGAAGTAGCCGAGAACCAGCAGGAAGATGGCGAAGTACGGGCCCTGCAGGAGACCCCATCCGGTCAGGCTGATCAGCAGGATGCCGGGGGTGGCGGCGACGATCACCCTGGCCGCCTGGTCGCTCCCGCGGGTCCGGATCGTGGCGCGGACCGCGCGGACCACCACGACGACGGCGGGCAGCCAGAGCAGGATCGCGCCGGGGACGCCGAGCTCCGCCGCGGTCAGCAGGAACGTGTTGTGCACCGGCACGCCGGTCGAGGTCAGTTCGTCGGTCAGCCCGACCACCGCGACGTAGCTGTTCGGCCCGACCCCGGCGAGGAAGTGGTCGCCGATCGCACGGAACGCCACCACCATCAGGTGCCCGCGGTCGCCGCCGGTCGGGTCCGCCATGAACCGCGAGATCAGCCAGGGCAGCGAGGCCAGGCCGAGGAGACCGGTCAGACCGAGAATGGTCAGATGCCGCCGCTGCCAGCGCCCGGCGGAGAGCTCGATCAGCATGAAGAGCACGACCATCCCGATCACCGCGACCAGGATGGTGCGGCTCTCGGTGAGGAAGACCCCGGTGAAGACCGCGCCGAGCGTCGCCCAGACCGTCCACCGCTCCCGGCGGGTGCGCTGCGGCAGCATCAGCACGCAGATGCCGCAGAAGAAGAGCAGTTTGGAGAGTTCGCCGGGGTGCGCGGTGAGGCCGGTGGCGCGGCCGTGGATGTCGATCGCCTGCGGCCCGGTGATCGTCCGCAGTGGCAGGCCGGCCACGGCGAGCAGGACGGCGGCCAGCTGGCCCCAGGCGACCAGCGCGAACAGCTGCGGTACCAGCGGGCTGAAGCGTTCCCGCCACCGCGAGACCACGCCGATGCCGAACGCCAGCATGCCGAGCCCGAGCTGCAGCAGGCCGGAGAGGTCGCGGGCGAGCAAGCCCCAGACGGCGACCGTCATGACCGCGGCCCAGATCAGGAACGGCGCCCACGGCTTCAGCGCGGTCCGGAACATCCGGGGCGCCATCGCGCCGACCACGGCGGCGGCCACCACGATCGCGATCGTGTAGTTGTAGACCGTCGGCACGGTGTTCGCGATGCCGGAGTAGATCGGGGTGTCCCGCGGGAAGAGGGCGACGGGGACCAGGCCCAGCGTGCCCACCAGGAACGCGGTGACCGCCCGGGTGGGGCTGGTCAGCAGGCTGATCACGAACGGCCAGGCCGCCGCGACGGGCTTAACGTGCCGCTCGGCCGCCGGTTCGTCCTGCTCGTCGGCGGCCCGTTCGTCCCGCTCCTCAGCGGCGGGTTCCTCGTGCTGCTGCTCGGTGACCGGTTCCTCGGCCTGTGTCGTGGCGGGTTCCTCGACCTGCTCGGTGGCCGGCTCCTCTTCCTGTCCGGCAGCCGGCTCCTCGGACGCGGCGAGTGCCATGTTTCGTTGTCACCATTCTCGGCTCGCGGTCGGGCATGGGGGATGACGCGGCGTCATCATAAGGGTCGATGATTTGCCGCCGGTGTCCCGAACGATGTCTTTTCCTGATCAGAATTGGGCAGCGGCGCGCGCGCCGTTCGCCACCCTGCGGACGTCGTCCCGCCAGCCGAGCGGGGCGGTCATCCGGATCACCAGCTGCCGGTTGACCGGGTCCTGCGCGGTGGTCTTGTAGTAGGCGATGACCACCATGCCGTACCGGTCGGCACCGTCCACCTTCAGCGTCTCGGCGAGGGTGACGTTGGTGCCGGCGTACCGCCACTGCTGGCCCCAGGCCTCCTCCACCGTACGCAGGCTGTCCTGCTGGGCGGTGTCGCAGGGCTGCGCGCAGTCCCGGACGATGATCTCGCCGCCGATCTGCTCGCCGCCGCTGGTCATGCCGCAGGTGAACTTGGTGGCGCCCTCGGAGGTGGCCGCGGGCGCGCAGGCCCAGCCGCGCGGGAAGGGAAGCTGCAGGTCGACGCCGTCCAGCGCCAGGGTCTGCGCCTTGTCCTTGGCGGTGAACTGCGGCCAGGAGACCGGCCAGTCGCCGATCCGGGGCGGCTCGATGCCGGGGTGCAGCGGCGTCGGGGTCGGCACGGCGGCCTCGGAGGCGGCCACGGCCGGGTCGCCCCCGGCCGGGCGGTCGTCGCCCTGGGTCAGGGCGAACAGGGTGCCGGCACCGGTCAGCGCGATGACGGAGAGGATGCCGACCATGCCCCAGGTGCGCAGGCCCCGCTTCTTCTCGGCGGGCTTCTCCCAGGCCGGCGCGGGCGCCGGGGGATTCTCCCACTGCGGCGAGGGCGCCGGGGTGTTCTCCCACTGCGGTGCGGGTGCGGGCGCGCTGTCCCACTGCGGGGTCGGCGTGGGTGCGGGGGCCGGTGCGGGTGCGGTCTCCACCGGGTCGGCCGTGGCGATCGGGGCGGCCTGCGTCGTGCTCGTGGTGGTGGTCGGCATCGAGATCGGCGCGGGGGCCGGCGGGGGAGTGGGCGCACCGCTGGCGATCGGCTGGTAGTCGGCGCCGAGGGCCAGGAAGATCTGCTCCGCGCCGGGCCCGCCGTCGGAGGCCAGGATGACCCAGGGCGCGGCCGCGCTGAAGTCGGCGCTCACGTAGCGCTGGCCGTCCTTCTGCTGCGGCAGGGTGTTGGCGGCCGAGGTGAAGGCGTCCCGCCAGCGCTGCTCGCTGGCGACACCGGCCTCGAGGACCGCGACGGTCAGCTCACGGCCCTCGCCGTCGACAGCGGCCCAGACCGTGCCAAGCTGGGACGAACCCAGGGGCTTGGTCACCTGGTACGGACTGTCCGGCTGCATGTTCGACTCCCCCACCCGTGAATGTTTTACGGATAATAGTGGGGTCGCGATCGCCGCTCGCAGGGGTGTCACATACTGCGGATCACACCGGGCATGTCCGATTGGGATCAGACACGCCCGGTGTTCTCGTGGCTACTCCGGAGTGCGGTCGTCGCCGTGCGGGATCGAGCCCAGCACGCCGTCCGGTGCCTCGCCGCCGCCCCAGACCATGTCGTCCTCGGTCAACCAGGTCATGTGCTCGTCGGCCTCGTCGTCGCCGTGACCGGATCCGTGCCCGGACGCCGAACGCCCGGAACCCGTACCGGCACCGCGGCCGATCGAACCGGCCGCCGAACGGCCGTCGCCGACCCCGCCCGAGCCGCCCAGGCCCCCGCCCGCGCCACCGAGACCGGCGAGCGCGGTGGAGCCCAGCGAGCCGCTGGAGAGCGAGGTGCCGGAACCCGCGCCGAACGCGCCGGTACCGCCGAATCCGCCGCCCGCGCCGCCGAGACCCGTGCCGCCCAGGCCGCCGTTGCCGAAGCCGCCCGCACCGGTGAGGCCGCCACCACCGGACTGCAGACCGGTGCCGGTCGACTCGTCCGGATCGGTGGTGAAACCGGTCGTGGTGGTGTCCGGCCCGATCGTCGAGGTGTTCCGGTCGCCGATCCCGGAGGCGTCCGGTGTCTGCCCGGCCCTCGCGGCCGGGTCCAGGTCCTTGGTGGTCCGGTCGGAGACACCGGTGCTCGGCGCGTGGTGCGTCACCGAGCCGTGCGAGGCCTTGGCCGGCGTCACCGCACCGCCGGTGTCGCCACCGGGCAGATCGGGATCGGCGATCACCGGGACCTTGGGCCAGCCGTGATCGGTGACCCCGTAGTCCGCGGCGAGCGCGGCGACGAGCACGACCGTGCGCTCCTTCGCCTTCGCCTTCTCCTCCTCGTCCTGGTCGTGGCCCATCACGCCGCCGATGACGCCGCCACCGACCGTGCCGACCGGACCGAGGACCGAGCCGACCGCGGCACCCTTGGCGGCGCCCTTGAGCGTCTTGTCCAGGTCGTCGGTCTTCTGCGGGTCCTCGGCCTTCGACTGGGCGGTCTCCAGCGCGGCCGCCATCGTGGTCAGCCCGGTGTGCACCGCGTTGAACTCGTCGGCCAGCTTGCCGGCGAACGTCGCGATCAGGCCGAGCCGGCGCTGGAACTCGCGGCCGGCGCTGCTGTTCCAGGTGGGCAGCAGCCGCTCGAGGTCCTTGGTCAGCGAGTCGGAGACCGACTGGGCACTGCCCTCGGCCGACTTCCAGGTGGGCACCATCCCGTTGATCTGGGACGGTTTGCCCGCCATCAGCTCGGTGTAGAGCTCTTCGTGAGACCGCGTCCGGTAACGCTGGTAGTACTCGTCAGGCATCGGCTTCGTCACCGTTCAACTCCGTCCCCACGCTGTTCAGGACACTGGCGATGTCCTTGGCGTCGGCATGGTTGCGCGCTTCGGTCGTCCGGTAGTTGCTCAGGATCGTCGAGGTCGCGGTCTTCGCCGCGGTCAGCGCGCTGACCAGCCGTTTGGCGCGGTCCAGGTGTTCGTCGTAGAGCGTGTCGTACCGCGTGGCGGTCTTCGACGCGTCCTGGAAGGAACCCAGAGCCGGCGACCGGTCCTTCAGCGAGTTGGTCAGCGAGCTGACCGCGGCGTTCGCCTCACTGAGCCGGGAATCCAGGGTCCGGTAGAAGTCCTCCAGTGACAAGAGGTCGATGTCTGTGTTGTCGCCGCCCATCTGTTGCCCCCGTTTCGCACCGGCGTCCGCACTCATGACCCTTTCGGCCACCGTACTTCACACCGGCAAGTCAATCGACCCATGTAAACCTGCCTTTTCGGCAGGACCTAGAACCCTACGCCCTCGGGCTACGTCCCCGCGCTCGGCGTCGGGCTGGCGGCCGTCGCGGGGGTGACGAACTGCTTCGCGTCGTCGGGGTCCAGGGTCGCGCCGGTCGGGATCAGCGCGAGCAGGTACGACGGCACCAGCGTCGGCGTCGCGGTGCCCAGACCCAGGTTGGCCTGCACCGTCGCGGTGTCCTCCGTGGGCAGTGCGTACTTGATGCCCTGGTCGGTGATCAGGTACGTGGTGGTCGACGTGGTCGTCGCGCCCGGCGCCGGCAGCACCCGGACCAGCGCGCCCCGCCCGCCGGGCACCGCGACCCGGTCGGCCAGCCGTACGCCGTCCGCGCTGCGCCGCTGCAGGTTGGCCGAGGCCGCGGCCATCGTCGGGTCGACCGCGTCGTAGACCGAGATCCCGGCGACCGGCTCGGTGACGGACGCGCCGGCGGTGTAGGTGCCGCAGATCATCGGCGGCTCGCTGCTGTAGTCGTAGAGCTTCGGCAGCGTCTGCGGGAACCCGGCCGGCTCGAAGGTGTTCGCCTGGGCGTTGCCCGCGGCGTTGGCCGAGATGGTGACGACCGTACCGCCGCGGTTGGCCTGCATGAGCCGTGCCATCACCTCGCTGATCGGGGTGAGCCCGCTCTCCAGCAGGGTGAAGTACTGGCTGCCGTACCCGTAGACCTGGCCGAGGACGCCGGGGCGCCCGTCCACCGTGCCGCTCTCGTCGCCGATGTTCGGGATGGTCGGTACCAGCAGGTCCGGGCCGACGGTGATGCTGTTCAGCAGCGGCAGGCCGACCGGGATCGGGGTCACCGCGGAGAGCCCGAGCGCGGCCAGGCCGGCCCGGTTCGCGATCTTCAGCCGGTGGCCGTTCCAGAGCAGGAACAGCGTGGCGTCGTCGCCGGTGCCGGCCGAGACGAGCAGCGCCCGGGTGCCCAGGTCGGTGCCGCCGGCCGGGACGGCGCCCAGCTGCAGGTGGGTGACGAGCGCGGCGGAGCCGGTCGAGCGGCGCATGGTGCAGGTGCTCCACGGCAGGCCCACCAGCGCGGCGGCGTCCGGCAGCGCGTCCGGGGCGTCCGGGATGCCGACCGGCTCGCCGCGCGGCAGGTCCCGCAGCGACTCGCGGGACACCGTCTGCACGGTCGGGGCGGCGGCACCCGCGATCAGCCGGGCCGAGGTGAAGTTGAGCACCGGGTAGAGCGTGCCGTTGAGGTAGACGTACCGCGCCCCGGTCTCCCGCTCGATGGCGATGACGTTCTCGCTCAGCGTCCCGCCGGACGGGCGCAGGAACCCGATCACGCCGACCACGGCGAAGACGATGGTGGCGACCATGGCGCTGCCGACCATCGCCATGCCGAAGCGCCGCATCGGCCGGTCGGTCGTCTCCGGCTCACCGGAGAGCAGGCCGGACACGATGCGCCGCGTCAGGAACTTGTACGCCTGCACCGTTTCTTGCCTGGTCCGCATCGTGCCTTCCCCGTTTTCTGATCTTCTCGAGAAGCGTGTGAGAGGTGTTTCGGTGAGCGCCGCCGGTCAGCGCTGGGGCCGGCCGCCGACGCTCGGCATGCTGACGCCCGCCTTGCCGGGCCGGATCGTCGGCGCGCCACCGCGCGGTGCCGCCTGGCCACGCTGCAGGCTCGGCGCGGTGACGCTCACGTTGCGGCCCATCACCGGCGCGAACCCGGGCTTCCGCCCGGTCGGCTCGGTGTCCGCCGGCGGCACGGCGCGACCCGGGCGCCAGCCCCGCGCGCGGCCCCGGCGGACCACCACGGCGCCGACCGCCACCAGCAGCGCGGTGAGCACCCCGCCGAACGCGATCCACAGGGCGGCCGTACGGACACCGCTCAGCGGGTCGTCGGCCGGCTCCGGCACGGTCACCGCACCACCGGCGGCCACCTCGGCACCGGCGCCGCCGATCGAGGTGAGCGTCCAGTACGGGTCGACCACGCCGTACCCGACGTCGGTGTTCCAGCCGCCCGCCGGGTGCTGCGCGGACCGCTCGACGCGCTCGATGATGGCGGCCGCCGACTCGTTCTGCCGGTACGACCGGGCCAGCGCGACCACTCCGGACACGTACGCCGCGGCGAAGCTGGTGCCGCCCTCCTCGAACTCGCCGTACCCGTTGCCGTTGGGCGCCGGACCGGCGATCTCCTTGCCCGGCGCGGCGACGTCGACGTAGTCGCCCGACGTGGAGGTGTCCACGTGGTCGCCGTTCTCGTCCACCCCGGCCACCGCGAGCACGCTCGGGTACGCCGCCGGGTAGGCCGGCTGGTCGCCCAGGTCGGTGCTGCCCTCGTTGCCGGCCGCCGCGACCAGCACCACGTCGTTCTCCTGCGCGTAGGCGACCGCGTCCTCGAGATCCTGGGTGTCCGGCGTGACGACCGAGAGGTTGATCACCTGCACGCCCTGGTCGACCGCGTACACGATGGCCTGGGCGATCCGCTTCGGGTCGTCCTCGTCGAAGGACTTCTTGGTGTCCCGGAGCACCCGGATCGGCAGGATCTTGGCGTTCGGCGCCATCCCGGTGAAGCCGGAGGACGCGGTCTCCTTACCGGCGATGATGCCCGCGATGATCGTGCCGTGCCCGGACTCGTCGCACCAGCCGTGGGTGCCGGACTGGATCAGGTCCCGGCCGGAGAGCACCTGGCCGTCGAGCGCCGGATGGGTCACCGAGACACCCGAGTCGATGACCGCGACCGTGATGCCGTCACCGCGGGTGAGCGGCCAGACCAGGTCCGGCCGGAGGCGGCGCAGCGGCCACGGCTGGTCGGGCAGGGCATCGGTGATCGTCGGCCCGCAGACGTCCGCGGCCAGGGCCGGAGCTGCCTGCGGCATGACGATGGCCGCCGTGGCCAGGAGACCGACGACAGCGATGGATGGCAGGAGCCGCACGGCCCGAGGGTAACGGCTGGGCAGCGAGCGGTCATCACCGCGTCGTACGCTGGCCGCGTGCAGCCCGACACATCGCTTCCGCGTCAACCTCTGCGAGCCCCGTCCGCCTCGCGGCCCGACGGCGTCTGGTCCGCCGGCCGTGTGCCCGGCCGTTTCGGCCGCGTACAGCTCATCGCCATCGAGGTGGCGCTGGTCGCCGCGACCGCCGCCGCGTTCGGCCGCAACGCCGTCGCGATCCTGGTCACCGCCCTGGTCGGGGTGCTGCTGCTGGTCTTCACCGTGGTGCCCTCCGGCGGCCGCTGGCTCTACCAGTCGATCGCCGCGCGCCGTCGGCTGCGGCACCGTCGCGGCCAGGCGCGGACCGTGCTGCGGGCGACCGGCGATCCGGTGGCCGCCGCCGTCCCGGGACTCCAGATCCGGACGGCCACCGACCGCGGGGTGAGCTTCGGCGTCGGGCAGGACCAGACCGGCTGGTTCGCCGTGCTGGGCGTGATGTCCTGGATCGGCCCGACCTTCGAGCGCCCGCCGTCGGTCGGGCTGGACCGGCTCGGCCGGCTGCTCGCCGAGACGGTGCCGACGGTCTCCGCGCTGCAGATCGTCACCCACCACCAGTCGGCCGTACCGGAGACCGGGACGGCCGCGAACGACCTGGTCTGGCTCGCGATGCGGCTCGGCTCGTGGGACGCGGCCGACGCCGCCGCGAGCCGGGGCGGCGGGGTGGAGGGCGTGGACCGGGCGCTCGCCGCCGCGGTGGGCCGGATCACCACCATGCTGAACGGGGCCGAGGTGCCCTGCGACGTGCTCGACGCGAACGAGCTGCTGCACGCGCTCACCGTCTCCAGTGGGCTCTACCGGCCCGGCGGCCGGGCGCCGGCCGAGCTGGACGAGAGCTGGCGGCAGTGGTCGGCGGGTGGCCTGACCCACGTCGTCTTCGCGGTCCGCGGCTGGCCGTCGGACCCCGATCCCGACCTGGTGGAGCACCTCGCCGCGGTCCCGGCCGTGGCCGTCGACTCGGCGGTCCTGGTCGCGCCGAACGGCGCCGACGAGGTGGCGTACCGGGTGCTGATCCGGGTCTCCTCGACACCGCAGTTCATCGCGGACAGCCTGCGCAACCTGCGGGAGAACGCCAAGCGCTCCGGCGTACGCCTGGTCCGCGTCGACGGCGACCACGGCACCGGCGTCTACGGCACCGCGCCGACGGGCTGGACCCCGGCCGGCCCGATGCCGAACGCGTGGGCGGCCACCGCACCCGCGCCGCGCGGCTGGGCACCCCGGCTCGCCGCGCCCCGGGCC
>NZ_JBFAYF010000069.1:0-12589 GCF_040681165.1 Actinoplanes sp. NPDC051851
TGGACGCGCCAGCGGCCAGGCCCGGACACGCCCGGCCTCGGCGGGAGCGACGGTCAGCACCACCCACCCCGATACGACAAAACGCCCTTGACCTTCGCTCTTTTTTTTGGGGGGGGTACAGGTGTCGCTTTCCGTGACTTTCCTGGGCCGGAACGGTACGATTGTCAGGCCCGGTTTTCCTGATCGTGTGAGTTGTTTACGCAGATCGGGCGCTAGTCCCGGCGGCGGGAACATCCCCGTCAAGCAGGCCGCCTCCTTAAAAAGACAGTTACTTTGAGTTGCCCCGCTGCACATTATCTTGCAAGTTTGCACGGAAAAATGATGCTGGCGGCATCACCCGGTGATCGGTGGGAAGCTCGGGGTTTAGGGCTTGCGAGCCATTGCAGCCCAGTAGTTCGTCTGGGCCGGTGTCAGGTCGTCGGGGGTGGCCTCGCGTTTCCAGCGGGTGCCGAGCACGATGCCGGGTTCGACGAGGTCCAGGCCGGCCAGGAGTTCCTCGAGTTCCTGCTCGCCGCGGGGCCAGACGTCGCTCTTGCCGGTTTCGAGCATGGTCGTGTAGGTCTTCCGGTCTTCCGGTGTCATGAAGTCGGTGGTCATGTGGGTGAGCGCGACGTGGCTGCCGGAGGCGAGGGGCTCAAGGAGGGCGTCGAGCAAGGGTTTCGCGGCGCCGGGGCCGGGGATGAAGTGCGCGACGGCGATCAGCATCACCGCGGTTGGCTGGTTGAGGTCGAGGACCTCGAGCAGTTGGGGGTGCGCGAGGATGCTTTGCGGGTCGCGCAGGTCGGCCTCGATGTAGGCGGTTTTGCCCTCGGGGGAGCTGGTGAGCAGTGCGCGGGCGTGGGTCATGACGAGCGGGTCGTTGTCGACGTAGACGATGTGGCTGTCGGGGGCGATGCGCTGGGCGACTTCGTGGGTGTTGTCGACGGTGGGCAGGCCGGTGCCGATGTCGAGGAACTGCCGTATGCCGGCTTCGCGCGCGAGGTAGGTGACCATGCGGCCTAGCGTGTCCCGGTTGGCTAGAGCTGCGGTGCGGGCGGTCGGGAACGCGCGCTCGATCTCGTCGGCGGATGCCCGGTCCGCGGCGAAGTTGTCCTTGCCGCCGAGCCAGTAGTTGTACCGGCGCGCCGGGTGGGCGACATCCGTGTTGATCTTGTCGTTGCCCGAGGCCATGTGGTCACGATAGTCGATTAGGGAGGGTCGCTTTCGCGTTGGGGCGCCTCGCTCGAAGGGTTGATCCATTGTGGATCTTGGCCCGTAATAACCTGCGGATTCTGGTCGTTGAGGGTGCGGGGTGAGAACGTCCAGCGGGCATCGGTCGCGAGCCTTCGGCACCGATCGAGAAGGCGGGGAAGCGGGCCCTATCTCGGAGGCCCTGCCGAGCGTGAGGCTCGCGTCCGCGCCGGCCACTGGCACCGAGCAGCACCTCGACCCGGGCGGGGGCTCCAGCTGTTCGACGACGGCCGCGTGGTTCCTCCTCAGCCAGGAGGGTTGAGTTCGTCCTTCTTTTTGCGGTAGTCGTCGGGCAGCGTCCGGGCCTTCAGGTCCAGGTGTTCGGCGCGCAGCTGCATGCCGAGGTCGCCGGTGACGACGCGGGCCCCGCCCGGGCGGAGGACGTCGAGGTCGGCGGCGCAGCGCAGGATCGCCAGGTCGGCGTCGGCGCCGCGGTCCTCGGTCTGGGTCCACACCTCGAGCGTGGCGGTGTGGCCGGGGCGGATCGGCACGGACTCCCCGGCCCGTCCGGCGAGGGTCTGCTGCAGGAACCGCACGGCCTTGGTGGCGCTGGTGGCGAGGACCCCGTTGCCGTACTTCTGCCGGTCGAGCTCGTCGACGACGCGCAGCGGCACGACGAGCCGGGCCGTACGCTCCGTCTCCTTCCAGCCGCGCAGCACGGTCGGCCAGTCGATCTGGTCGGGCCGTTGCCAGGTGTGGAAGACGTTCGTGTCGAGGATCAGCGGCAGGCCGGGCCGCCCGGCGAGCTCCTTCAGGGCGTCGAGCTCGGCGCGGGCCCGATCGAGTTCGCGGATCACGTCGTCGATGACCCGGCTGTACGCTTCGTTGCTCGCGCGGATGACTTCGGTGGGGGTCGGGGGCGCGGGGACCGGGCCGAGGGCCAGCAGGTGCCAGTAGGCGTCGCCGCGGATGGCGCTGGCGAGATCGGGCTCGGCGAAGCACATGCGCAGCTGGGTGTAGGTCGTCTCGACCGCGCCGGTGTAGGCATGGAAGTAGCCGAAGCTGCCGCCCCGGGTGCCGTCCCACGTGTTCTTGGCGTTGCGCAGGACCTCGTCAGCGCGATCGGGGGTGACCCCGGGAAGCAGCCTCATGACCGGCGATTCTTCCACTCTCGACGGGCTCGGGGCTCCCGCACACGCGGTCTCGTTCCGAAGGTTCCGGCGCCCAACCGGACGCGAAAACTTCACCAGCGAGCGCTTCCTCTCGCCGTGTTATCTTGCAAGATAACACGGCGAGGAGGGGAAACTACCTGCATGTTTCCGGGAGAGCGGGGGAGTTAGGCGCGCGACCCGAACAGGGGCGGCCGGCTTTGCCACTGGTCGATGACGTCTTGCTGGAAGCGGACGTCGCCGCGCCCGACGCCGCGGTACTTCTGCATCATCAGGATGCTTCGGTGAGCGGACCAGGCGGTCTATCAGACGGGCAACCATGTGCACCACTGTACGACATTCAAGACGATCTTGGACAAGCTGGCGGGTTGGGGCCGTCCGTGATGCTGGCAGCATCACGGACGGCCTCGCCGCTTCGAGTTCGTCGGCGATGCGGGTCGTTTCAGCGGCGGCAGGTCGTGACCTCTGGGTGGTAGGTGGCCTGGCCGGTGATGACGCGGCTGATCCACCTGTCGGCCGCGGTGAAGGCGATCGGTGCGTTGCGGTGTAGGTCGATGGCGTGTCCTGCGCCGGGGACGACGGCCGAGAAGACCGGAGTGCCGGCGGCGTAGATGTCGTGTGCGCGTTCGCATAGCTGGAGGTCGGTTTGGCACGGCAGGCTGGTGTTGCAGAACAGGGAGTCGTTGCTGCCGTCGATGATCAGCACCGGGACTTGTACGCGCTGGCTGTCGGCCTGGTATCGGGCAGCGCTGATGGAGCTGAGTTCACCGGTGGTGGCGGTGGCTTTGGTGGCCTCCTGCCAGCGGGCGGCGCCCGGCGCGGTGGTGTCGGGGTTGAGGAAGAACCCGGCTCGGCTGGCGGGTGGGGTGGTCAGGTATCCGTCGGGCATGAGCGTGCCGGCGAACTTCGGGTCCTGGTGGGCTGGGTAGAGGCTGCTCTGGAAGGCGACGAGGCCGGGTTGGTTGTACTGGGCCTGCTTGCCGGTCAGGACAAGCGCGTCGAGGTCGTGGTGCTGGGCGGCTTCGGCGGTGAGGGTGATCGAGCCGTAGGAATGCCCGACGCCGATGACGTGGGCGTATCGGCCGAGGCGCCCGTCACGCAGGGCGGTGGCGATCTGGTGGGTGACGAGGGCTTCGCTGTCCACGGTGACCTGGTCGGCTGGTGGGTGGTCGCTGGCGCCGATGCCGATCCGGTCGATCATGTAGACGGCCTGCCCGTGTTCCAGGGCGGCCGATGTCCAGTTCGTTGTCGGGCTGATCCCGGTCCAGTAGGTGTGGTTGTAGGTCAGCCCGGATAGCAGCAGCTGGACGGTGTCGGTGCGGGCGCGGGGTCGGCAGAGCCATCCGGCCACCCGGTAGCGCGTCGCGCTGCGGGCCGGGGTGAGGGTGACGTGGATGTCGTGTCGGGCGCATCCGCTGGCGGCGTGGCGCGGCGATGACCGGGGCTGCGCGTTGGCCGGTCCGGCGAGGTTCAGCAGAGCGGCGATCAGCGCGAAGGCGGTGAGGATGCCGGCCAGGTGGCGTGGCCAGCCCGTGCGCTGGCGAGCGTCGAGGGCGGTGGGCTGTGACATGGGGTTTCTCCATCGAGGGTGGGTGATGTTGCTGGTCACGGCGATGTGGTCTGGCTGGCGCTGGCGATCAGCCATCGGCCGCCGGTGTCTGTGACGGTGACCTGGATGAATCCGGCGTCGGTCGGCACGTCGGCGACCACCACGGCGGGAACCGCGGAGACCAGATGAGGGCTGCCGGTCACGCCGTGCGCGGGAACATGGTCCGGGTCGACGTCGGCGAGCAGCTGCGCGTAGGCCCGGGTTACCACCGGGCGCACGCCCGCGTACCAGGCGTCGCGTGTCAGGGTGGGACGGCTCCACAGCCGGACGTAGGTGACGGCGGCGAGCAAGGCCGCGTTGAGCCGGGGACCGCTGTCGACGCCGGCATGCTGTTTCGCCGGGGGTGCTGAGGTGTGGTGGCTGGCCGGGCTGCATCCCGTCGTCAGCACGAGGGCGAGCCCGGCGGCGACGGCCAGGCGGCGTGGGCTCGTCACCTTTCATATCCGTTCGCGTTGACCGGGGCCGGCACCGCGACGGCCTCGTTGCCGGTGCGCGTGCGAGATCCGGGGCCGGGTGTCCGCACGGCGGTGGAAGCGGCTGCGACGAAGGCGGCGAGCAGGGGCAGGATCAGCATCGCCCGGGGTAGATCGACGAGGCTGGCCGCTCCGCCGATGATCACCGGGCCGGTGAGGAAGCCGAGGTAACCGAGTGAGGCCGCCCGGGCAAGACCGCGGCCGGGCTGTGCGGGGTCCACGTTTCCGGCGGCGGAGTAGACCTGCGGAACGATGCAGGACAGCCCGGCGCCCAGGGCGGCGAAGCCGATGATGGCCGCTGCGGGACGGCCGATCAGGAGCGCGGCCCCGAATCCTGTTGCTGCCAGGAAGCCGCATCCGCGCACGAGCCGCGCAGGGCCGAGAGCGGCGACAAGGCGGTTCCCCGCGAGGCGACCTGCGGTCATCATCAGTGCGAAGGCGGCGTACGCGGCCGCCGCGACGCCGGCGGAGCTCCCGAGGCTGTCGTGCAGGTAGACGCTGCTCCAGTCGGCGACGGCGCCCTCGGAGACCAGCGTGGCGAACGCCAGCAGACCCAGTAGCAGGAGCGCCTTGCGGTGTGGGGAGCTGAGGGGCTCCGCCGGACGTCGGCCGCCGCGAGCGTGGTTCGTCGTCTCGTGGTCGGCGTTTTCGTGGGGGTCGGGTAGGGCCCATCGGCTGGCCCACATGGCGAGGCCCGCGATCAGCGTGCCGGCGCAGATGAAGGTAGCGGCGGGGCTGAGGTCGGCGGCGGCGAACATGCCGCCGACCGCCGCGCCGAGGAAGCCGCCGATGCTGAACCCGGCGTGAATGCCCGACATGATGGATCGGTGGTGGGCGCGTTCGACGCGTACGGCGTTGGCGTTCATCGCCACGTTGAGGGTTCCGTGTGCCGCGCCGAGGACGCCTAGGGCCAGGGTCAGGGTCAGCAGGTTGGAGGCGTACGCCGGCAGAATCAGTAGGGGTCCCACGGCCAGGGCCGCCGGGGTCATCACGGTGGTGCTGCCGTAGCGGTCGACCAAGCGGCCGACGAGCAGCATGCCGATCAGGCCGCCGGCGGCGAGAACCAGCAAGGCGACGCTCAGTTCTGCGTCGCCGAGGCGTAGGTCGTGTTTGATGGCAGGGATTCGGGCGGTCCAGATGCCTGTGACGGCGCCGCCCAACACGAACATGGTGCAGGCCGCGATCCGGCCCCGGCGCAGCTCGCTACGGTCGGGTTCGGTGCGGGGTCGAAGCGTGACGGTCACGTGTCCTCCAAAACCGAGCGTGTGGGTCGAATCCCCAGGACGTCTCGGGCAAGGCGCTCTCACGCCGGTTCCGCGGACCGGCATTCGGGAGGCGGTTCCCGCAGATCAGCGAGCGTGATTTGGAACGACCTGGTGGGGTGATGCTGGCGGCATCGCGCGGGTTACTCCTGATGTGGTCTGGGGTGCTGGCCAGGCTTTATGCGCCCGGCCGGACCGACATCTCCTCGCGCAGGACGGCGGGGTGTCGCTGCGAACCGCAGCGACACCCCGCCGTCGGTCTCGGACCTCCACGGTGCGAAGGCGGGTTCAGGAGTCCGCAACGTCGTTGCCGTTCCGGAGGGCTGTCCGTGAGCCCTCCGGCACCTCCCGGGCTGGGGAAGCGGGAGCGCACCGACTCCTACGCCGTCGTGGGCGATTGATCGCCGCGGGGTATCGGTGGGCTCGGGGCGTTGTGCGCGACGTCAGAAGTCGGCCACTCCGGACGCGCCGCCCGCGTAGCCGGCGGTGTTGTAGAGGATCCCGAGCCGCATCCGGAAGTAGGTGTTGTCCTTGACGTTGGTGGCCGCGTTCGCCCAGGCACCGGCCGCGATGGTGGTTTGGTAGTTGCAGGTCGTGCTGGTCTTGCCGAACATGACGCAGACGCGGATCTTCCCC
The DNA here is from genome assembly GCF_040681165.1 of Actinoplanes sp. NPDC051851. Classification (NCBI taxonomy): domain Bacteria; kingdom Bacillati; phylum Actinomycetota; class Actinomycetes; order Micromonosporales; family Micromonosporaceae; genus Actinoplanes; species Actinoplanes sp. NPDC051851. The sequence goes on from NZ_JBFAYF010000069.1 coordinate 6,320, forward strand.
TTGGTCGTGTTCTTGACGTTGATGTCCACGCACTGCGTAGTGGTCTTCAGCACCGGTGTGGTGGAGTAGTTCCACTGGCCGGTGGGGTCTTCCGGGAAGGCCAGAGCGCCGTAGCCGGAGAAGCTGAAGCTGTACGGCGCGGCTCGGCAGCCTGACGCGGCGAGGGCCGAGACCGAGCCGGAGTCGACGTTCGGGTCCTTGAGGGTGGCGGCCTGCGCCGGGGTGGCGCCCAGCAGCGGCATGGTCGCGGCGACCGCGCCGGCGGTGGCCAGCAGCAGGGGAGTGCGGCGCCGGGTTCGGGCGGTGACGCGGGTCGAGCTGATCGTCTTGTCGTGCTGGGGGAGCGCTGCGGCGGCGTCGACGGCGGTGCTGCGGTGGGTGAGAGTGCTGTTCATCGGAGGGTCCCTTCGAGGTCGGTGACTAGGTGGTCGATCTGGTCGGTGGTGATGCCGGGCATGCAGATCACGTGGCTCCAGCCGTTCTCGACGGGCAGGGGCCACCGTTGGGCCAAAGGCTTGGGCAGCTGGCGCAGCACGACGGTGATCGCGTCGAGGTTGCGCCAGCACGGCCACCCGATCGAGGCCAGTCGGTGACACGCGTAGGCCGCGACTGCTCGAGCCTGCGTGACTCGTTCTTCCTGTTCGTGCAGCGGTTGGTTGGTGATGGCGTGCCACAACAGCGCAGCGGAGAGGCCGCTGCGCGAGCCGGTGATGGTGGTGTCGCGGTTGCCGACGTAGGCGATCAGGCGGCTGTCCCGCAGCGTCTGGTGAGTGGCCATCGTGACCGCGCAGGGAATCGGGGTGCCCCACCATTTGTGCCCGGAGATCACCACGCTGTCGGCGCCCCCGGGCGCGAGGTCGAAGTCTCGCCTGCCGGAGAGCGCCAGAGGGGCGCCGGCCAGGGCTGCGTCGGCATGGATCCAGCGACGAGCGGCCCCGGCGGCATCGAGTTCCCGGCGGATGGCCGGGACGGAGTCGACGGCTTCGGTCATCGTGGTCCCGATGGTGGCGACGACGATCGCGGCCCGGGAGGAGTGTTGGGAGACCTTGGCGCTCAGGTCGGCGTAGTCCATCTCGCCTCGGAGGCCGGCGTCGACGACGACGGTGGGCAGGCCGAGTACACGAGCGGCCTTACCTGCGGAGTAGTGCGCGGCGGTCGAGTGGAAGACGACCGGATCGATGAGCTTCGCGCGGGCCTGGCGCAGACTATGCAGTGTCCCTTCGGTGCTGCCGGTGGCCAGGTAGCCGGTCCAGCGGGAACCGGCACGGAGCAGCGTCGCGAACCAGTTCAAGACGCTGCGCTCGAGTTCCATCGTGTGCAGCGGGTACGTCGGGTTGGCGCGGGAGTCCCCCACATTGTTGATCATGAATCGGAGGAACGGCGCTAACGGGCTGTAGTCGATATCGGCCGCTCGGGGGTAGCCCACATTGGTCGCCTCCGCTGCGGCCAGGCGGTGCAGTGCCTCGCGCAGCAGAGGGTCGAGCGATTCCTGGTCGACGTTTGCGGGTGTGGGATCGGTTGTGGCGAGCGGGGCCGCGGTGGCCATCACAGGGAGAGGGTGTTCGATTGGAAGGTCAATTGATCTGCCATGCGATCAAGGTTTGACCTATCGATCATGTTGCCGCTACGGCCAATAGATTGCGCATTGTTGAGTGCGCAATAAAGGTGGCGTCGGCGCTCGAATGACCGGGCCGATAGCACGGCGGGGGCAGATCTGTACCAAGTAGGACAGTCGTGAAGAGCATCCCGGGGCGAACATGGTCAACTGCGGCGGAAGGCATACGCACCTTCGCTTTTGCCTCGCGGGTGCTCGATCAGGACCGGGGTTCGTCTCTCCACTGTGGTGTGGGTAACAAACCTTGGTAAAAGGTGTTGACGTTGGCCGGTACCGGTAGTGGAGAATATTTGCTCCACGTTGATCCACGGTCCAAGCGGCGCGACGCCTGGGCGTATCGAGTTGACGGAAGATTTCACGGGGGAAATCGGGGATGGTACAGCGTGAGGCTGCCTAACACTGAACAAACGCGCAGGCAAATCGTCCACAATATGACGCATCTTTGGCGTGAACCCATTCTGCGGATTCTCGCCGTCGAACCGCTTCGATATCGAGCGGTTAACGAGAAGCTTCGGGTTGAGCATTCTCCGGCGCCCTTGGATGGCCAGGTGAGTAAGGTTCTCCGGGATCTCGACGGTCTCGGGTACATCGAGAAGTCTGCTGGCCGTCGGGGTTCCTGGGACATCACCGACCGTGGCGAGCAGGCCCTGGCCGTCTTGAACGATGCGTATCGCCCGGGCTCCGGGGGTGCCGCTTCCACGGCGCGGTTGGACAGCAAGAGCTGTTGAGCTGAGGGTCTTGGTTGGGGGGTCGAGTTTGCCCTGCAGCGCTGCGCCAAGGGGGCGATCATCTGGCGCAGCGCTGCGGGGCATTCCGATAGCGCGGAAGGGCGCGACCTGGAAGTCCCTCTACCCTGCCTGACTGCCTCGTGGTGATGCTGGCAGCATCGTCGCGAGTTCTGGGCCGGGTTCAGACCCGTACGGCATCATGGCGGTCGACTCGTTTGACGAGTTCGGCAAGCTGCTGGGTGACATATGTGATGTCGTGGCCAGGCTCGGTGTAGTCGGCGTAGAAGCGCCGGGGGTCGTCGTCGCTGATTTTGCTGGAGGCGCCGAGGTAGCCGGCAGGTTCCTGGTAGAGGGTCACGGAGGTGCCGCCGGGCCAGTGCCGGGTCCAGCGGATGTAGCGTTTGGCGGCTTTGGTGCCGGGGTCTCGGGGCTGGGGCGGGTAGGGGGACCAGCCCTGCTTGATCAGGAGGTAGTAGACCTCCATCACGCGATCTCGTGCGGTGGCTGGGCCGCGGCGTTGCATGTCGTGTAGCAGCGCTTCGACTTCCTTGGGGTCGGGGTCGGGCGGTTCGGCGCGCGGGCTGGGGCGGGTTCCGGTCTGGTCGGTGACGTCGGCGACGTCGTGGTGGGTGTAGGCGGTGGCCACGCCTGACGGTGACCGGTAGCCGGCGGCGGCGGCGAGTTCGTCCAAGGTGTAGCGGTTGCGGCGGTCGAATTCTCGGGCGTAGGCAAATACCCGGCTGGTTAGCCGCTCGGCGGCTTCGCGTTGGCGGCGTGCGGTACTCAGGGCGCCGAGCACCGGATCGGTGCTCGGGTCGGAGTCGGCGGCCAGGCGCAGCTGTTCGGCGGTGCGAGTCCGTTCGGCAAGGATCTGCTCGCGGGCGGACTCGTAGCCGTCGACGTCATGGTCGTCGTCGGGTGGTTCGGGCAATGGGTGGATCAGTGCGGCTACATCGGCAAAGGCATCGCGGCTCATGTTCTGATGGTTGCACAAATTTCCGATGATCGGAATTGTATTCGATGATTGGACAAAAATTCGTCTACCAAAATTCTCAAGATCGCACGCATAATTTCCGCTATGCGCGTGATCTTGAGTAGGGTAGGGGGGTGACCGACGCGACCGTACTCACCGGAGAGATCGTCGTCGTGCCGGTCGGCGCGAGCCCGTCGGCGGTGTTCGCGTCGGGGGAGCAGCTGCGCGAGGTGACCGAGGCGTGGTTGGAGAACCGGCGCCTGGCCGCGAACACCCGGGCGGCATATCGGTGGGACGTGTACGTGTGGCTCGATTGGTGCGAGCTGCAGGGTCACGACCCGCTAGCGGTGAGGTTCACCCACCTGAACGCGTTCGGTCGGTGGCTGGAGCGCGCGGTCACCGCCGAGGAGATCGATGATCTGCCGCTGGTAAAACGGCCGGCGGCGGCGTCCACGGTGGCGCGGCGACTCTCTGCGGTCTCGAGCTGGTACGAGTACCTGCTGCGACTATCGATGGTGACCGCCAGCCCGGCCGTGGGCGTCGACCGGCCCCGGGTTGATCACCAGCACTCGAACACCGAAGCATTCGGCGAGGCCGACGCCGCGGCGTTGATGGCGGCCGCCGGCGCCGATCCGGTGCTGGGGGAGGGATGCGGGGCCGCGCTGGTGGCCTTCCTGGTGCTGCTCGGCGCTCGGGTTTCCGAGGCGTGCGCGGCGCAGCTGGCCGATCGAGGCTACGACGATGGCCACCACACGATCACCTTGCGGATGAAGGGCGGGAAGGTCCGCGTCCGGTCTATGCCCCCGGGCCTGCTCACCGTGCTCAACGACTACCTCCAAGGCCGGGCAGCAGCGACCGGGGTGGAGGTCGAGCGGCTGGTCGGGGCCCTGTTCTTGCGGCCGGACGGGCGAGCGTTGGATCGGTGGACGGTCGCCCGGTTCGTGCGCCGGGTCGCGATCGCCGCCGGGTTGCCGAACGCGCATCGGATCAGCCCGCACTCCTTCCGGCATGCGTTCTCCCGCATCGCGCGGTCGAAGGGCGCGCCGCTGGAAGATCGTCAGGACGCGCTCGGGCACAGCGACCCCCGAACGACGCGACGCTACGACCAGGCCCAGAAGCGGCTGTCCGCCGACCCGTCATACCTGGTGTACGCCGCTGTTGATCAAGGGCTCTGAGCTGTGGAAATCCGCTGAGAACGTCTCTGCGGGCCTCGGCGCACGGACGCATACTCTGACCCCGGAAGCTTCATTTTCGGCCGCGTACAGCGAAGGTCTTTTGACACTATTTGTTCTTCCTGTCCGATTGCCTCTGATGCTGGCAGCATCGGGCCGGCAGGTTGCAGACGTGTAATCATGCAAGATAACATGACAACTATGGCTTTCAACTTCTCGCTGGCGGTGGAGGAGGGCGTCGAGGAACGCCTGGCCGAGGTCGAGATCACGTACGCCGGGGTCGAGCTCTATTGGAAGGTCGCCGCCGATGCGGCCGTTCGGCGGGAGAATCTCGGTGCGCGGCTGCGGCGTCATGCGCTCGGCCGGGTGGGCGCCAGGCGGGCCGAGCTACGGGAGGAGGGTCTGTTGCTCGGCACGCGGACGGCGCTGGTGTCTCTGTGGATCCGGCGGGTGCTGGCGCAGGCCGGCGAGATCGACGAGTGGCCCGAGGTTCCTGATGGGGTGGCGAGTTTGCCGGGCCGCCGGGTGGGTGTGTCTCCGCGGTTTAGCCCCAGGTTCGCTGAGAAGAAGCTCAACATCGGCGTCTCGCCAGTGTTGTTCGAGACGGTGCGGAGGGCGGCCTACTGGCTGTCCGCGCCGGCCGAGGAGGCGCTGCAGCAGTGGTCCGATCGGCATGGTCCGGGCCCTGCTGCGGGGGGACTGGCCTTGCTGGCTGCGGCGTTGCGGGGGTTTCCGTCTGCGGCGGAGATGCAGGCGCGCGACGAGGCCAGGAACAAGATCGTCACGACGGGGATGATTCTGCGGGCGGCGGTGTGGCAGGCCATCGGGGATGGCGTGCCGGAAGATATTACGCTGCAGAAATTGCAAGATAACGCGGCCAGAGGAGGGAACGAGGCCGGTACGCGGATTGCTGCTGAAGTCGCCCGCTCGGCGGCGTCGAAGGCCGCGGCTGGAAGGAAGACTTCTTCCTGAGCTGCGAGAATACCCTAATCGCGGGGTCTACGGGAATGTCTGCCACTCGGGTCGCGGTGCCACGGTTGGGTCGGGGCGCACGCCGTGCGGGTGGAATCCGGCCAGGGCGGGGAAGTACGGTCGGGGGTCGAGCCAGCGGATCGGCGTACCGGCGACGCCGCACACGCGGTAGGTCTTCCAGGAGATCGTGACGAGTTGGCCGATCATCACGGGTTCCTGCAGCAGTGCCCCCAGCAGGCCGTCGCAGCGCGCGCGGCTGTGTTCGCGCAGCAGCCGGCGTAGCTCTGGCACGCTGGCCGGAGCCTCGCTCGGGTAGTCGGGCTCCGGCGTACTGGTCATGCTGGGCACGTTACCCGCACCGCGCCGGAGATCCCCCGCGGTGCGGGGGACCTCCGGGCCGGCCTATGGTCTGGGGCCTTCTTCTTCGCCGGTAGGTTGCTCGGCGGCCCGGGCTTCGTACATCTGGCGCAGGTCGGCGATGCGGCGTTCGGCGTTCGCGTCGGAGGCGAGGGCTTGTTGGCGGGCGGCGGCGAGCTCGGCCTCGAGGGTTGCGATGCGGCGCTCGGATTGGGTGTGCTCGCCGATCAGAACGTCGTGTTGCTCGCGGAGCTGTCCGAGCGCGGCTTCGGTCATGCCGTGGGCGCGGGTGGCGGCTTGCTGCTCGGCGACGGCTTGGGCCAGTTTGCTCTCCGTGCTGCTCAGGGTGGTGTTGAGGGCGGTGATCTGCTCGGTCGCGGCGTCGCGAGCTTGCTCGGCGTTCTCGCGGCGGACGCGTTCGGCGGTGAGGCCCCGGTCGAGGGTGGTGTTCGT
>NZ_JBFAYF010000069.1:12688-45487 GCF_040681165.1 Actinoplanes sp. NPDC051851
TGTCGCGGGCGGCGGCGAGCTCTTCGAGCGCCTGGTCGCGGGCAGCGCCGATCGAGGTGGCCTGCTCGGTCGCGGCATCGCGAGCTTGCTCGGCGTTCTCGCGGCGGACGCGTTCGGCGGTGAGATCCCGGTCGAGGGTGGTGTTCGTGTCGCGGGCGGCGGCGAGCTCTTCGAGCGCCTGGTCGCGGGCAGCGCCGATCGAGGTGGCCTGCTCGGTCGCGGCATCGCGAGCTTGCTCGGCGCTTTCGCGGTGGGCGCGTTCGGTGGCGAGGTCTCGTTCGAGGGTGGCGTTCTTGTCACGGACGGTCGCGAGGTCCACGAGGGCTTGATCGCGTGCGGCTTCGGCGGCGTGCCGTTCGGTGGCGGCCTGCTCGGCGCGCTCCTCGGCTCGGGCGGCCTGGGTCCGTGCGCCGTCGCGGTCGGCGATCGCCGCATCGCGGGCGACTTCGGCCGCTTCCTGAGCGGTGCGCGCTTCACCGGCCAGCCGGCGGGCCTCGTCGGCTTCCCGATGAGCAGCGTCGGCTTCGCCGACGGCAATATCGCGGGTACGGACCGCGTCGTCGCGTTCGTCGCGGGCCTGGGCCGCCTCGGTGACGGCGGATTCGCGGGCGGTCGTGGCTTCCTCGGCCGTATGGACGGCTTGGTCGGCCAGCTGGGTCTTTTCACGGGCCTCGCGTTCGGCCGTCTCGGCACGCTCGGTTGCCTCGGCGGCGGTTTGCTCGGCGGCGGTGACTCGTTCGAGGGCTTGGTCGCGCTCGCCCTGCATGTCCAGGGCGGCACCGGTGGCCTCCTCGAGCGAGTTCATGGCGACGCGTTGCCGTCGTTCGGCCTCCCGGACGCGGAGTTCGGCGGCCGCCACCTTTTCTTGGGCTTCCGCCTGCACCGTGGCGATTTCCGCAGCGGCCGAGGCCGGATCGGAGATGGTGCCGAGGTAACGCAAGCCCCTCTCGCCGTACTCCTTGAGGTCTCTGAACGCCTTGGCGAGGTCGTCGACGACGAGTTCCGCTGCACTGGTCGCGGAGCTGAAGGGGCCGGCTGTCGGGTCGCTGATGCTGGCGGCATCACCGTGGCGTCCGGATCGGGCGAGCCGGTTTTTCTCCTGGAAGGACGTGTTGCGGTCGTGCTTAACGATTACGCCGCGGCTGTCCGCGTCTTCGCGGAAGCAGTATCTGTTGGGTTTGGGCTGGCCGGTCTCCCGGCGTTTGACGGTGAAGTCGCAGCCGGGGAATCCGCAGCCTGCGTGATCCGGGTTGTCGCACCATAGGTCGTCTTTGGCTGCGACCCCGGGGTTGCCGCATCCGGGGTATTGGCAAGTCCCAGGTTCGCCACGGCGATATTGCACGACTCCGTCGGGCACCGGCGCGATCGTCTCCGTCATTGCTCAATTGTAGCACAAACGCCATAACGTTAAAGCGTTTGAGCATTAGTAATGCTTTAACGCTCTAGCGTTTGAGCGTTACGTTTTTCTCGGCGCGTTCTCTCACCGATCCAGTCCGGGCGGCGCTGTGGCACGGCGCGCTGGACCGGGACGATTTGAGCGCCGAACGTCTCAGAGAGCAGGGCAAGCGCGGCTTCCTCTTGGTCGTAGCGCTGCTGGTCGGGGTCTCTCCCGGGCTCGGCGGCCCATTCGGGCGGCCACCACAGCGGTTCGTCGCACTCGGGCGTCCGCTCGATAGCGGCGGCTCGGCGCTCGGCGTAGTCCGCGAGGACCTGCCGCCAGGTTGCGCGCTCGGCGCGGTGGCGCTGGTCGAGTGCGGCGAGGTGCGCCGGCGCGTCAGCCGCTCCCCCTGCCTGATCGACGCTCCTCTCCCCTACCTCCCAATCCGCCCCGGAGCTAGCGGTTCCCGGCTGCGACGTGCTGATCTTGGCGGCAAGCTGCAGGCGGACGAGGGTCGGCAGGACGGCGTACGCCTCGGAACGGCTGACTCCGGCGGCCCGCGCAATCTGGGTGGCCGTGCCGGTGGCGCCATTGGCGAGGGCCTGGTGCACGCGCCACCCCGTTGCCCCTAGGAGCTTTGACCTAGGGTTTTCGGGGTCGCGTACGCCGAAAACGCCGGGAATCGGGCGCGGCTCAGGCCAGGTGGCGGGGTCCGTGGCCAGCTCGGCGTACGCGGGCGGGATGATCAGCTCGTAGAGGTCGCCGTGCGTGCCCCTGCCGCTGCTGATGCGGCGCAAGGGCCGCTGGTGCTCGGGCAAGTCTCGCAGTTTGGTGAGCAGCTTGGCGGCCGTGCTGTGGTCGATGAGTCCGGCGCAGCCTCGGGAGTAGCTGCGGGTCCCTGCTTCGATGTGGCGGCGGCCCGTGCGCCAGGCCAGCCAGGCGAGTGCCCAAAGTAGAGCCCTGGCGTTGTGGCGGTCGCTTCCGGGGACGAGGGCGTCGGCTGCGGTGGTCATGATCGCGAGCCAGCGGCGGGCGAAGTCACGTTCTGTGTCCTCCCGGGGGTGCCCCCCGGTGCTCTGGTGTGCTTGTGTGGCGTTCGTGGACGGGGCGGTGAGGGCCTTCTTCCACTCGGCCTTGAAGCGGCGTCGCCATTGGTGCTGGTAGCGGCCGGTGTAGAGGGCGAGAAGGCCGCTCCATTGGCCGGATTCGAGGCGGTGGAGTATGTCGTCTTCGGTGTATCCGCGGGCGGCGGCGGCCCGGAGGACGGCGTAGCAGGCTTCGGATCGGGTCCAGGGCTGGTTTTGGTCGGTGGTGCGGTCGCTGGGCCAGATGCCGCGCTCGGCGATGTAGGCGTGGACGGGGCCGAGCGGGCGCAGCGCTCCCCCGGCGACGGGGCGGGGACGGTGGGGCGGGGCTTCGTCTTCTGGTGGGCCGACAAGGTCGGTGAGCAGGGTGAGGGCGCGGTCGATGAGGTCGTGGGCTGAGCGGCGGGTGACGGCGCGTACGGCGTCCGGCAGGGGCGTGACGAGGGTGCGGAATCGGCCATCCTTGCAGCGTGATCCGGGTGCGGTGAGGCAGCCCTCGGTGGGGCCGACGGTGGGGCTGATGTCGAGGGAGGGCCAGAGGCGGCGGCAGGCGGCGGCGAGCTGGCGGGCCTGGTGCAGGTTCATGGGCACGGTGAGGGGCACCCAGACGTGGCGGCCGCCGCTGGTGGCGACGTCCACGATGGTGCTGCCGCCGAGCCGGGTGAAGAAGCGTGCGGCGTCGTCGGCGTGCTGGGCCACGGCGGCGGCGCTGTGGTGCTTCGCGTCGAAGTCGAGCGCGATGGACCACGCCACTCCCCCATCGGTGAAGGTGCGCAGCGCGGCTGGCCGGCGGGGCAGCTCGGTCGTGAGCGCCTCGTCGGTCGGGTAGATGTGGCGCCGGACGGCGCGGTTGTAGCGGCGGAGCCGCATGTGCGGGCTGCGGGTGAGGTGGGGCGCGAGGGTCCGCCAGGTCAGCGCGGCCGTTTCGTGGTCGAGGTCACCTCCGGTATTGCTTCCTAGGTTACTGGGATAATTGCTCGGGCCTGACGGCGGTGATGCCGTCGGCATCTGGTTCTGGGCAGCCTCATCCTCCGGCGCGAGGCCGGGGAGAGGCGTCTGATCCGCGGGCACGCCGCGACACGCCGACCGATTTTTGAGCGCGTGGATGCGTGCCGGCGGGGCAGGTGCTACCGTCATGGCAGCAACGCCTCCACAGGCAAGGTGCAAGCTCCAGACGACGGACCAACCCCCGGCTGCCAACCAGAGCGGTCCTCGTACGGATCAAGCGGATTAAGTTGGAGACGGGCAGCAGAGCGGGAACTCTGGCTGTCCATCGCTATGAACGCCCCGGTCTACACCGGGGCGTAGGCGTTTAAGGCGTAGCGTTCTCCCTCACTGGGTCGTCGGTGGCGCGCATGCTCAGGCTGCGCGCTGGCTGCGGGTGGGCCGGTCGGCGAGGTCGACGAGGGTCCCTTGAGCGTCGCCGGTCGGGATGATCGGCTGCTTGGTATCGGCCCAGATGGGTGTGCCGTTCTCGTCGAACTCCACTCGGGCGATCAGCTCGTTGATTACTCCGGAAGCGCTGGTCTCCAATGCGCCCATGGCGGTGAAAAGCTTGATCGCCTGGGTCGGTTCCAGCGTGGGGTTCGGCCGCCATGTGCAGCCGGACGCCACGTCGTATTGCGGGGCGTTGCCCTTTTGCCGGGCGCCCATGCGTGGACCTCGTCGACTTGCCATGTGTAGATCCAAACACGAGGAATGAGTTACGTACCGCATTTCGTGTCGGCGTGTCGTTGGGCGTGTTGACAAGGCGTTTTCCCCCGTTGGCGTGATCATCTGAACACGTTTAGTGTCCTCAATAGACAGATATGTGGACGTGGTTCGTGTGCCACCCGGACGGGTCGTTGCCGCCGAACGGGTTGTTGTAGGCGTGCCATCCCTTTTCGCGCGTCCAGATTCTGCGGAACCAAATCACGTACATGATTCCGAGGTTGTCGGCGTTGGTGACGGCCCAGACGGCCATCTGATCGCCGCGCGTTTTCTGGGCGCCGCTGGCCTCTCCCCCGGAGGTCATCATGAAGTCGCAGGCGCGGCCTTTGGGGTGCTCGCCGTGGTTGTCCACCCGATAGCACCCGGGCTTGGGGTAGCCGGCAGCTTCCGCGACCTGGACCATGTTCCAGGTGCGCGGGGTCAGGCAGCCGCTGCCGGTGGTGGGATCCGGGCGGACGGTGCAGCCCTCGGTTGGCCAGGAGCCATCGGGGTTGCGTGCGACGGGCTGGACGGATCCGCCCGTGGTGATCTTCGAGCAATCGAGCTCGACGCCCCCGAGGTCCCGTACCGCGTTGATCGCGGTAGCGGTGTGCTTGCGGTAGTAGTCAGGGTAGGCGCTATTTTGTACTGTTTGCGCCGCTACAGTGAGCGGCATTATACCCCATCCGGATACTTTTAGCAAGGCTGTGTAGAAAGCGTTGCTGGCGTAGGTCGGGTCGTTGACCTGTTCTCGGGTTCCCCACCATGGTGGCGTCTGCTGGAACAGGCCCGAGGAGCCGTAAGCGTCCGGTGTGGGGTCACCGTGCAGGGAAGATTCCTGCGCCGCGGTGGCGATGGCGATCGCCCAGCCTCGCGCGGGGATGTGGCGCTGCTTGCCGATGTCGATAATGAGCTGCGCGTTCTGTCGCTGCTGGCTGTCGAGCGTCCAGGGATCGCCTTCGGGTGTGAGGCAGTCGCCCGCGTCGACGGCTTGCGCTTGCGCAGGTTGCAGGAGCACCAGGCCGGCGACGAACAGCAGCAGGACGGCGCCCACGGCGATGAAGGGCAGCAGCGCCTTCTTCATCGCAGCGTGTCCCGGGCGCGTGCGGCCGCATATCCCGCATTGACCTTGACTTCTACCGTCGGACCGGTGATCACGGCGCGGCCGGATCGCGGCAGCCTGAGCGAACCTCGTCGACCGCGTTCTGCGGCCCCGTTGAACAACGTCGATGCGGCGCGAGCAGCGCGCACGGCGTCGCCGTCACTGTTTAAGGCCAGTGAATTCCTCCCCATGATTGGTACCGTACTCCATAGTCAACAGCGAGGAGGGGACCAAAATGGAGGGTCCAACCTCAGACGACCGGTTTCCCAACGCAAACCGGGCCCGCAGCTACGGGATCGTCACGACCCCGGCACCGACGTCCTCATCGGACGGAGGGACTCCTGGCCCTTCGGTGGATGATCCGCTGCCCGACCCCGGATCATCCACCGACCGAACGGATGTGCCAACTGATTTGCCGGGAGGCGAACCGCCGGGCGGTGGTGGGGAGCGCGTACTGCCGGCGCCTCCGGTGCAGTGGTCGGAGCCGCGGGCACGGGAGCCGGATAGCCAACCGCGGGCGGTGTTCGGGGTTTCGCAGGTTCCGACGGCGCCGCCTCCGATGGAGCAGGTGGTGGCGGGGGCAAGGGTAGAGGCGATGAGGGGTGCGGCCGGCGCGGGAGCGGTCGCACCTGCGGAGTGGGGAAGCCGTGGCCGGGTGAACCGGCTCAGCGGCGGCCTGGTCCGGATACCTCCGCGAGCGGCGGAGTTGCAACATCGCGAGGCGCAGGTTCAGGTGCTGCGGTCGTTCCAGACGAGCCAGCTGGTGATGGTGGCGAACCCGAAGGGTGGGGCGGGCAAGACGCCCACGACGCTGGGGCTGGCTGCGACGCTGGGCTACTACCGCGGTGGCTATGTGCTTGCCTGGGACAACAACGAGACGCGAGGCACCTTGGGCCAGCGCGCGGAAGCGGGGTTGAGCGCGGGCGCGAGCGTCGTGGACCTCCTGGCCCAAATCGACAGCTTCTTGACCGCGTCGGCAAGTGTGGGGCAGCTCGGTGCGTTCGTCCGGCCGCAGTCGGCGCACTTCGACGTGCTGGCTTCTGACGAGACGCCCGGACGGCAGCGGATGGTCGACGCGGCGGGCTTCGAGAAGCTGCATCAGGCCCTGGCGCGCTGGTATCGGCTCATGGTGACCGACACGGGGAACAACGTGCGGGCACCGAACTGGTGGGCATCCGTACGGGCGGCCAACGGACTGGTCGTGCCGACCAGCGTGCAGGTCGACGCGGCGAACGCCGGCCTGTGGATGCTCGATCACCTGCGGGCGGTCGGGGCTCAAACGCTCGTGCAGAACGCCGTGGCCGTGGTGACCTGTGCCGATCCGCGGGTGGATCAGGGGCTGCTGGCCAAGATCGTCGACACGTACCGGGAGATCGTCCGGGAGGTGGTCGTGATCCCGTTCGATCCGAAGATCCAGCCGGGCACCCGGATTTCGTACAAGGACCTGGCCGAGCCGACACGGCGGGCGTACCTGGGCGCGGCCGTCGCGGTCATCGAGTCGCTGCGCGCGACCGAGGTCGCAGTCCAGCAGGCACAGGCCCAGCAGGGGCAGACGGCAGGCGGTCGGGCAGAACTTCAGCAGGTCCATGGGGGAGGAGCACAGTGAAGTCGTTCGTGGTGGCCACGGCGGGCCAGATGTGGAGCAGGGCATTGGAGGCGCCGACGCCGACGACGCCGGCCGGTGGCGGCAACGTGAAGAATCCGCTCGACGGGGTGACGCCGGACCTGGGCATCCTCGGTGCGGCTTTCGGGTCGACGTGGGTCCGGGTGTTCGGCGCGCTCTGGGCGTTGTTCATCGCCGCGGCGGCGGTCTATCTGGGCGCGGCGTTTCTAAACATGGCGCAGGCGAAGAAGCTCGGCAACGCGCACATGATGTCGGAGTCGACGTCGGACGTGAAGATCCGGGCGGCCGCGCTCGGGGGCTTGGTCGGCCTTCCGGTGATCGTGGGCGCGATCATCACCGTGATCGGGTGAGCGGGTCGTGCGGCTGGGAATCGTGGCACCGGTGGCGGCGCTCGGTGGGGCGCTTGTCGCGGTCGTCGTGCTCCAGGTGATGCCGGCGGCATCACCTGGACCGCAGGCCAGCCAGACGTCTGTGGCGCCTACAGCGGCGGTTGGAGGGCAGGTCCCGGAGCCGGACGGCCCGGACCTGCAAGCGGGAGGAGTGACTCCGGGGTACGGGTCGACCCGCTCGGGCCCTGCCGGTGTGCCGCTGGGTTTCGCGCACTCGCCGGACGGGGCTGTGGCGGCCGCGACGGCGTGGCTGGCCACCGTGGAGGGCTCTGGTGTTCTGGACGGCCGGCGGCAGCACGATGTGCTGGCGGCGATCGGTGATCCGGGCTTCGTCGCGGGAGCGTCGTCGCGGCTGGCGGATCGGGCGGCTGCGCTCGGGCTCGACGCCTCGGGGCGTCCCGGGTCCGGGTACGTGATGGCGACGGCATGGGCCTCGCGGGGTGCGTACCGGGTGGCGTCGTACGGGACGGCGGCCGCGCGCATCGAGGTCTGGCATCTGTATCAGCTCGAGGTGGTGGCGCCCGGTGCGCAGCCGGGCCCGGGCCGCTGGCGGCGGGCGACGATCGCGCTGCGCTGGGACGCCGGCGCGAGTGATTGGCGGATCACGGCGGACTTCCAGTTCGCGGACGGCCCGGATCCGCAGGTGGCGAATCCGTCTCGGCTGGAGCGCGCGGAGTCCCTTGCGGGCTTGGGCGCCGGCTGGCGGTTGTACGCGGACGCGCAGGAGTAGACGAGAACGGGGGAGAGCATGTCGGAGGGCAAGGGCAGGGTGATGCCGCCAGCATCACCGGGAGGCGGACGTCGGCCGCTCGTCGCCGGGTTGGTCGTGGTAGTGGCGGCCCTGGTGGGTGCGGCGGCGGTGGTCGTGATCTGGCGATCGCACCGAGCGGAGGACCCGGCACCGTCGGCGGGCGGCACGGCGACTGCCTCGGCAAGCGCGTCAGGGCCGGGCGCGGCGGCGGTGCTCGGCTGCTCGGGCGGCGCGGATCCGGCGGCCGCGGTGCAGACCGCGATGACCTCGCCGGCCACGCCGGAAGGCGCGGCGGAGGCAGCTGCGGCGGTGGTCCGCTTCACGCAGTCGAAGGAGTTCGGCGGGGCCGGTGCTCCGGCGGTCATCGCGAAGATCGCGGACTCGTCGGGGGCCGGCCAGCTCGTCGCTCTGCAGCAGGGCCAGGCGCAGTACCTGAACCGGATGACCGTCTCGGCCGCGCACACCGGCCACGGTGCGTTCTCGGTGAATCCGGAGCCGGTGTCGCCGACCATCACCGTGGTGGCTCCCGTCGAGTGGTCGACCGGCTCGACCCAGCACCTCGACTGGTCGTTCGTGGACGTGCGGCTGCTGCGCGACGCAAACCGCTGGACGGTGATCTCCGCGCAGAGCACGACTACCACCCCGCAGGGGCTGGAGTCGCTACGGGGCGCGGACGCTCGGCAGGCCGGCCTGGAGAAGTTCAGCGGCGCGCTGGCGGCGCTCGGGTTCCGGAGGTACAGCGGTGACTGCTGACCGGCGCACGAGGGCAGCGGCCTGGCTGGCCGCAGTGGTGGCCGGGCTGGCGCTCGCGGTGATGCCGGCGGCATCACCCGCGATGGCGTCGACGCCGCAGGAGGAGCAGGCGGCCGGGCAGGTCGCGGCATCGCGGTGCGCGAAGATGCGCGCCGAGGGATCAATCCCTGACCGGTATAAGGATGACTGCGAGGGGCGGCTCAAGGACGATCTGCTCAGCGGCAAGGCGGGGGAGTCGAGCTGGCTGGACGGTCTGTGCAAGTGGATCCCCGACCTCCCGATCATCGGTAACCCCTGCGAGGCCCTGCTGTCGGTCATGCGGGGCACGTGGGAGGAATTCCAGAGCCAGGTCAAGGATCTGCAGGGCGCGGTCGACGCGATCACGAACCCGGTGGAGACGGCGTTCAAGAACTTCTCCGAGACCATCTCGAACGCGCTCAAGTCGCTGATCCAAACGGTGTTCCCGGAGCTGGTGCACATCAGCTCGCCGAACGTGGCCTCGAAGGGGTTCGTCTCGGCGTACGCGGCCGGTGCCGGCTTGGCAATGTTCGTCCTGGTGTTCATGCTGGCCCGGCTGTTCTACGGGGCTGCGCAGGACGACATCACCGGCGAGGAACTCGCAGAGTCGCTGTGGCGCTGGGTGCCTACGGCTCTGCTGGCGGTGCTCTTCGGACCGGGCCTGGGCTACCTGCTTGTCATGCTGTCGGACGCGGCGAGCATCTCGATCGTGAACTACTTCACCGACGACATCACCGGCCTGGTCACGAAGCTCCAGGCGATGATCGTGCTCGGGGACGCCAACGCAATCCCCGGCGGCCCCTTGGTCGGTGCCGTGATTCAGTTGCTGGCGCTGATCGGCATGATCGGACTCGTCGGCGGCATGCTCGCGCAGCTGCTGGCCCTGTATCTCATGGGGGCGATCATGGCGATCGCGTTCGCCCTTCTGGTCGACCCGCGCACGCGGAAGAAGGCGCTGAAGGTCCCCTTCACGTGGGTCGGGTTGACGTTCACCAAGCCGTTGTTGTTCTTCCTCGTGGGTGCGATCGCGCGTATGGCGGACTCCGCGTTCACCGTACAGTCGCTCAAGGACGACGGTATCCGGGCCTTGGTGACCGCGGTGATCGCGGCGATGGCGCTGCTGATTCTCGGCTTGGCCCCGTGGAGCCTGCTCAAGTTCGCTCCGGTCCTGCCGGACGGGACCGGTTCCCGCGTAGGCCGAGCGTCTCGATCGCAAAGCAGCGGCGCGGTGGGCGGGCTGGCCAACTCCACGATGATGCAGCTGGGATACCGGCGGATGGGAGGTAGCGCGGGCGGCGGTGGTGGTCAGCCGTCGCCGGCGATGGCGGGTGCTTCTCCGGGGGGGCCGGCTACCGGTCCGTCAGGGGGTCAGGTCACGCAGAACCGGCAACCCGCACAGAACCGGCAGTCGCAGAGTCCCGGCTCGTCACCGAGCGGGGCAGGTTCAGCGCCGGGCCAGGCCGATGCGACCAAACCCGCGGCGGCTCCGAGCAACGCGCCGGCGTCGGCCACTGGCGGTGGCGGGCAGGGCGGCCTCGCCGGAGCGACCGGCGGCGGAGGCACCGCTGGCGCTGGCTCGGCTACGGGCGCCGGTGCGGGCGGCGGCGCCTCAGCCGGTGGCGCCGCCGGGGGTGCGGCTGGCGGTGCCGGGGGTGCGGCAGCCGCTGGAGCTGGCGTAGCCACGGGAGGCATCGCGACGGCGGGCTTGTTGGCAGTGCAGGCGGCCGATGCCGCGAAGCGCAAGGCGCAGGACTCGGCGAACCGAGCCTCGGATGTGGTATCGGAGGGCCAATGACGATCATCACGGGACGGACGTCCCGGCTGGGCGGCGAGATCCGGCGCCGGGGCCTGCTCGGCGGTTCACGCAGCCGGGTCGGCAACATGGTCCTGGGGTCGGCACTTGCGGTGGGAATTGTGTTCGCGCTCGGGGTCAGCGGGCTGGCGGGTATCGGCATCGCCGCGGTCGTGTTCGGCACCGCGTGGTTGCTCACCCGGCAGAATCCGGTGACGGGCCGGTCGCCGGGCCGCGAGCTGGCCCTGGCGGTGCGCTGGCAGCAGCGGCAGCGGCGCGGAGAGACCGAGCTGGTACCGGTTCACCTGGCCACGCCGATGCCGGCTCCGCAGAAGAAGGCGGAGCGCAGGGCCGTGTCTCGCTGGGCCCGGTCGGTCCGCGACGAGGCGCCCGGGCTCGAGGAGGTGGAGTGGCTGGATCCCGACGGCGTGGGTCCGGCCGTTCTGCTCCATCACCCGGCGGGGGATCGGCCGTACCTGACGGTCGCGATCGAGGTGGACGGGCAGCCGGCGGGTCTGCGGAGCCAGCGGGACTACGACCGGGCGTCGGCGTCGTACGGTCGGCTGCTGGCGCGGCTGGCGCGCGAGGACGGCCTGATCGCCGGCGTGCAGTCGCTGACGCACATCGTGCCGCTGGACTCGGCGGCCCATGAGCGGTGGGCGTCGGACCATATCGATCGGGACGCCCCGCCGGTGCTGATCGATAGTTACGCGGAGCTCGTGCGGATGACAGCCGGCGCGTCGGAGATGGTGCGGCACTACCTGGTGCTGCGGATGCCGTTGACGGCACGGTACGCGCAGGAGGCGAGCCGGTACGGGGAAGGAGATACCGGGCAGGCCGCGCTGGCGGTGGCGCAGGCGGAGTGGGTGGCCTCGCTGGCTCAGGCTGCGGATCTTCGTAACCCGCGGCTGCTGACGAACCACCGGCTCGCGGCGCTGCTGCGTCACCTGCAGAACCCGGACTTTCCCATCGATCAGACCGTGGACGTGTCGGCGCGAACGTGGTTGCGTGGCCAGCGGGCGACGCGCCAGGCGGCCGTGGTGGATGAGCGCTGGTTTCACCGGGTGGCGGCGATCCCTCGTTCCGCGGTCACGCCGGAACCGGTGGGTTCTCGGTGGATCGCCCCGCTGCTGCATGGAATCAATACGCCGGTGATCCGGACGATCAGCCTGTGTGTGGCGGTGCAGCCGGCGGCCCGGGCGCGGCGCCGCGCGCGAGAAGACCTGACGGTCGACGTCGGCGAGCGGGACGAGGCCGCGCGGCGGGGCGCGATCGATGACGGGACGCAGGCGGTGCAGATGACCGCCTCGGCTCAGCGGCTGGCCGATCTGCAGCCGGGTTCCGGCATTCACGGCGCGGAGTGGTCGGGCTGGGTCTCGATCGCCGCGACCAGCATGGACGACGTGATGCAGGCGACGACGACGGTGACCGACGCCGCGGGCGAGTGCGGGATCGGCCACCTGGATTGGCTCGACCGGCGGCACGACGAGGCATTGCCGACGACGTGGCCGGTGTGGCGGGGGATGGAGGTTCCACAATGATCGGGCGGCAGCGGCGCGCGAGCCGTGCGGAGCAGAACGGCGGTACGGAGCCACGCGGACCTTCTGCGGGGATGATGCCGCCAGCATCACCTGGAGCGGACCGGGAGGTGATGCCGGCGGCATCACCTGGAGGCAATCGAGCGGTGATGCCGCCAGCATCACCCTCGCAGGTGACGAAGGAGGCCGAGCGCCTGGACCTCGAGCCGCAGCCGTGGCGGTGGCGCCGATCGCGGCTGTTCGGTCGGCTCGGGTTGTATGAGCCTCGGGTGCCGGGCATTCCCAGCACGACGCGGCAGGCAGAAGTGCTGTGTACCGCGATCTCCGGGCCCCCGACCTCCGTCGAGGGCCTGTCGAACGGTATCGACCTCGCGACCGGCCAGTCGGTCTATCACGACCCGTTCACGGCGTATCAGAACGGCATCGTGTCCTCCCCGAACGTTGTGGTGCTGGGCGACCTCGGTAAGGGCAAATCCAGCCTGATCAAGACCGTGTACGTGGTACGGCCGTTGACGTTCCGGGGCCGGCGCACGGTGGTCGCCGATCGCAAGGACCAGAATGGGGAGGGAGAGTACAGCGAGCTGTGCCGCCAGCTCGGCGGCCAGCCGGTCAGGTTCGAGATCGGTGGTGCTGGCTCGCGGATCAATCTTCTCGACCCGGTGATCGGGGTGTCGTCGGAAGCCTCCACACAGGTCGCCGGTCAGCTGCAGTTGCTGCGGGCGGTACTGCACGCGGCCAGCGGCCGGGAGCCTGATGCCTGGCAGGGCGCGGCGCTTCGGACGGCGCATCTGCGGGCGTTGCAACGCGCCGAGGCGGATGAACGCGTGCCGGTGTTGGGCGATGTGGTGAATGCGCTGACCGCGCCGCCTCCGCAGGAGGCGTTCGGGGAGCTGTTGTCGGACCGGCTTCGCGATCAGTGGGCCGAGGCGAGCCTCAGCATCAAGTGGGACTTGGAACGTCTGGTCGGTGACGACCTGGCGGGCCTGTTCGACGGGCCGACGTCGCCGGAGGTCCGGCTGTCGAACCGGCTGACTGCCTTCGATCTCTCTCAGCTGCCGGATTCTGGGCCCGCGATCCCCTTGGTCATGACGGTGATCAACACGTGGCTGACGAACTTGCTGCGGCGCGATCGAGGCTGGCTGACCACCTTCGTCGCCGAGGAGGGCTGGCATCTGGCTGAGGGCGTGGGCGCGCGGATCTTCCAGCGCAATTCCAAGCTCTCTCGGGGTATCGGTCTGTCGAACGTGTCGGCGCTGCACCACGTCTCGGATATCCCGCCGGATTCGCCGGCGGTCGCGATGCTGCAGGAGGCCGGCACGACGTACCTCTACGCGCAGGGCCGCACCGCTGATGCGCAGCGGTGTCTCGATCTGTATTCGATGCCGCCGGAACTGCTCGACGACCTGATGTCGCTGCCGCCAGGGGTGTGCTTCCTGCGTCGCGACATCAATGCGCCGATCGTCATGCGGCATCTGCGTAGCGACTGGGAGGTCAGCATCACCAACACCGACGCGGCTATGGGTACCGCGTCGAGGATCGGAGGGCGGTGATGCCGGCGGCATCACCGCGCCGCACGGCGTCCGGACCGTTGTGGCTGCTGCTGGGGTTGGCCGCCTGCGTCGTGGTGTTGTGGCACTTGGCGGTGACGGTGGCTGGGTGGCTGAGCTCCGCCCCGGCGCGGCCGCGGCTGCAGGAGTCGTTGGCGGCGATCCTGCGGTCGCCGTTCAATCCGCTCGCGGGTTATGGCGGTAGCGGGTTGCCGCCTGCCTGGTTGGTCTGGCTGTTGTTCGTCGCGGGGATGACGTTGACGGTTTCGGCCGTCTGGTGGTGGATGCTGCGGCGGAAACGGCGGCCGCGACGCGAGGGCATTGCCACCGCGAAGCAGCTGGCGCCGTTCCTGGGGGAGCAGGCTGCGCGGAAGTTGGCTAGGCAGACGCGGCCTCGGATGGAGGGCCGTGACCGGGCGCCGATCGCGGAGGTCGCCATGCCGATGGGCCGGGAGTCGGAGACGGGACAGCCGTTGTTCGCCAGCCATGAGGATTCGGTCGCGGTGGTGGCCG
This sequence comes from Actinoplanes sp. NPDC051851, assembly GCF_040681165.1. Lineage (NCBI taxonomy): Bacteria > Bacillati > Actinomycetota > Actinomycetes > Micromonosporales > Micromonosporaceae > Actinoplanes > Actinoplanes sp. NPDC051851. The sequence goes on from NZ_JBFAYF010000069.1 coordinate 26,868, forward strand.
GGCCCCGGTCGTTCAAGACGAGCGCGGTGCTCGTCGACGCGGTGCGCTCTGCTCCTGGACCGTGCATCGCCGTGTCGACCAAGGCCGACCTGCTTGAGCCGACGTATCTCGCGCGTAAGCGCAAGGGGCGGGTCTGGGTGTTCGACCCGACCGACATCATCGGGTGGCCGACCGGCCTGCGGTGGTCACCGATCGCGGGGTGTGAGGACCCGGACGCCGCGGTTCACCGTGCCGAGGGTTTCATCGCGGCGATGCCGAAGGACGCGAACACCCGCAACGCGGACTTCTTCGACAAGCAGGCGCAGATTGTGGTGCGGTGCTTCCTGCACGCCGCTGCGCTTTCGTCGTCGTCGTGGGAGCAGGTTGTGGAGTGGTCGCATCGCATCGACTCCCCGACGCTGCCGCCGAAGACCGTCTTGCGGTCGCATCCGGGCGCTGCTCCGCTGTACGCGCTTCAGCTGGAGACCGCCACGTCCGGCAACATCATGGACGGTCCGGTGGACAGCACGGCTAAGACCTTGGCCGGCATGATGGCGCCGTTCGCCTCGCCTCGACTGCTCTCGGTGCTCTCGCCCGAGCCGGGCGAGGGCTTCGACGTGCCGGCGTTTCTCAACTCGTCGGACACGATCTACATCATGACCGGCGACGGTGAGTCGTCGGCCCCGCTGGTCACGGCGTTCGTCAACGAGATCATCCGGGTTGCTCGGCGTACGTCCCAGCGGTTGGTCCCGCCCCGCTTGGACCCGCCGCTGCGGGTGGTGATCGACGAGGTCGGTCAGTGCCCGCTGCCGAATTTGCCGCCGCTCATGTCGGATTCGGGCGGTCGGGGGGTGACGGTGTTGATCGGTTCACAGGGTCTCGGGCAAGCGCGTCGCCGGTGGGGCGAGGACGGCGCTAATGAAGTCTTCAGCTCGGCCACAGCAAAGCTGATCATGGGCGGTACTTCTGAAAACGACTTCTTGGAGCGGATGAGCCAGCTTGCCGATGAGGTGGACGTCGAGTCGGAGTCAACGACGTTGAGTCATGAGGGGGGCCAGTCGGTCACGACGGGCTATCGGACGCGGCGGGTGATCCGACCGGCGGAGATCCGGCAGCTTCCGCCCGCTCATGCTCTGCTGCTGTATCGCCAGGCGCCGGCGACGATCGCACGGTTCGCGCCGTGGTGGGAAGCCGAGTGGGCAGACGATGCGCGAGCCAGTCAGCGGGAGGTGGCGGCGATCATCGCCGGCGCGGGGTTGGAGGGTATGCGTTGAGCCCGGACGCCGAGGAGCTGCTCGTCGACATCGGCGAAGCGGTTACCGGGATGGACGAGCGGCTGGCTGGCGTGGAGGCGGTGCTCGCCGGAGACTACGGTGCGGGGTCGGCTGTATCGCGTCGACGGCGGCCGCTGCAGCCGGGCAAGGCCGGGCGATCGGCGCTGCGGCGGCTTCAGCGGGGTCGGGGTGATGCTGCCGGCATCACCCCGACCGTGTGGAACCTCGACGAACTGACCCCTGCGGAGCGGACGAAGGCTTTTGCCCAGCTTCGTGAGTTCGCGGACTGGGTGAACCACGAGTACCAACTTCCGCCTCAGACTCTGGCGATCATGTCCTGTTGGTACCAGCATCCAGGGGTAGTACGAGAACTATGGGCGCTGTTCGCTTCATACGAGAATGCCTATAGCACTCGGTTTGTGACAGATGTTACACTTCCTACCGATTCACCGCTTTTGTGGCACGAAAGATCCTTATGGCCATGTTTGCGCCGCCTCCGGCTGGAACACGGCCTCCAGGAGTGCTTCGCCGCCTCGAAGCACACCCCCCAAGTTCAAATCGCCATATCCACTGAGGAAAATTTCTCGTCGGCCGTTACCTCCTTGGCCGTCGAATGGAACAGACGAGATGGACGCCATGAACCTAAGCAACGCGAAGACGTCCCTGAATCGCCTGGTTGAGGGCTGGCGCGGGGCTCCGGGCAAGCCGGTCTTCATTGGCCCGTATGGGGTGCCGGAGGCGGTCATCACGCCCCTGGTCGTGTGGCAGCGCCTGCTAGCGTTGGCGGCCGTTGCCTGGGACATCGAGACGGCGGCGTTGCGGGCTGCGCGGCTCGACTGCACGCCGGGTCCGCAACCGTTGTCCCTGCGAGAGCTGTCGACGGATGCGGGGTGCGCAAAGCCTCCGGTCCCGGTCCTCGAGTCGCGTGGGGTTCCGCGTGGCGGGGCGGACTTGGCGGTGTGGCCGCAGGCGCGTGACGACGCCCGCCAGTTGATGTTGGCGGCCACGCCGGAGACAGCGATGGCGGTGCTGCGGGTACTGGCGGAGGTGTTGCAGGGCCGGGCGGCGCGGGTGGAATCGCGGTGCGGGCAGGGAACCGTCTACTCGGTGGCCGATGTGGATGGGTTGCACGCCGCGGTGGTGACGACGCGGACGACGCCGCGGCCGCCCGGCCGGCGCGGCGGCGGGTCGCGAGAGACGGTTGAGCTCGTGGCGATCGACAAGATCGTCTGGTGAGCTGGGGAAAAAAGGTCTCGGGACTGCGATCGCCGCGCTCGGCCAGCTGAATGCCGAATGTACGGGGTGATGCTGGCGGCATCACCCCGTCTGCTTGCCGCGGTGGGCGTTGTTCGCCGTGCGCTGCCACGTGCTTAGGCGTCGAAAAGTGCTTCGCGCAGGGCCTGCCACACCTGGACCGGCTCGGGTGCGGCATTGATCTGGGCGGCCAGGTGGCCGACGGCGGCGGTGTATGACGGGTCGGCCAGCACTGCGGCGACAGCGCCACCCGCGCTGCGCGGATCGCTGATGGTGATCCCGGCTCCGGCCGCCGCGACCCGTTCGGCGTTCATCGGCTTCTCCGCCCCCAGCGGCAGCACCACCATCGGGATCGCGCGGCCCAGCGCGGCCAGCACGGTTCCGGCACCCCCGGCGCTCACCACGACCGCGACCTCGTCCAGGAGGTCCGCGATCGGGGTGAACGGCAGAATCCGCACGTGGGCGCGGGCATCGATGAGCGGGTGGTCGACGCCGGGCGGGATGAGGGCGACGACGTCCACGGTGTCGAGGGCGGCGACGGCGTCGATGAGAGCGTCGAGCAGGTCACGGTCGAGGATCACGGTGCCGAGCGTGATCAACACCCGGGGCCGGCCTTCAGCCGGTGCCGGCACCCGGGGCCTGGCGGTGGCGGTGGCGTACGGGGGTAGCCGGATCGCCAACCGATCAGGTGGACGGTTCCACTGCGGTTGCTGAAGTGCTGGCGGCCACGGGTCCACCAGTGCGAGCGGGTCGACCGGCTTGAGGCTGAGCTGGGCGTAGCGGAGTTCCGTGCGGGTGCGCATGGCGGTCGCCAGTTGCGGCGGCGAGACCGGCAACCCGATGGCGTGCTGGACCAGCGGTATGTCCAGGGCGCTGGCCAGCATCGGCCCGATGACGTCGTACTCGTCGGCCACGATGAGCGCTGGTTGCTGCTGGTGGGCGTGGCGTAGGGCCTCCCCGTACGTCAGGTCGGGGCGGGTGCCGGCGAACAGCTCGGCGACCGCCTCGTAGTCGCTCATGGGAGCGCCGCCGGTGCGCCGCGCTGTCTCGGCCAGCAAGAGCTCTATGCCGGGCCCATAGACGCGTACCGGCAGCCCGTCGGTCAGGTCGGTCATGGACTCGGGGACGGCCACCAGCGGATGGTCGCCGGCGGCGGCAACCGCGCGGGCCAGGGGAAGCAGGGGGAGCAGGTGGCCGTGGATGGGAACTGCGGAGAACAGCACCCGCGTCGTCATCAGCTGCGCCGTCGGCTGGGCAGAGCAGCGATGACGTCGGTGATCTCCTGCGTGATCGGTGGCCGTTTGCGCCGGTGGCCGGTGACGGACGCGCCGACGTCGGTAAGGCGGAGCTGGATGAACCCGAAGGAGGAGTCCGTCAGGTCCGCGATTTGCCGCATGCTCAGCCCGTGCTGTTCGTACAACGTCTTCAGCAGTCGCAGTTCCTCCTTCTGGGCGTCGGCGTCGAGCGCGCGGAAGCTTTCGGTGTACGGGCAACGCCGACGCACCCGGCGCCCGCGCTCAACGGTGCTCAACATGGAGGTCTGCTCCTTCGGGGGCACGGGTCGCAGCCGACTGGTTCACCGCGCAGCCGGTTGGCCGGGCATGGTGTACTTCGTCGGGCTCCCGGGTGGCTGACGGCGGTGTGGATAGGCCGCTGGATGAGGGTGGCGCGCGCCGTCCGGGCGGGGGCTGCCCGGACGGCGCGGACGGTGGCTAAAGAGCGATCATCGCCAGGAAGAACAGCCACTGCTTGAGGGTGCGCCGGCCCAGTCGCCGTTGGACGGCGCGGCCTCGGCGGGAGCCCACATCGCCGGCTCCGGCAGCGGCAGGCTCCGCGGTGATTGTCATAGACATGCCATTCTTCTCATTTGTTCCGCGCCCCGGGTTGAGGCGTCGGTCGTCCGCTGCCCCGGTGGGCAGCGGAGTCTGCTGGGCCCGGCCAACGGCGTGCAGCCCGGCAGCGCCCGGCCGATTGATCGAGGGGTTGATCAGGGCGGCCGGTGTGCGATACCGGGGTGCGTCAGGTCCAGCCGCCTGCCGTGGCGTCGAGCGTCTACACCGGTTCCGCGAGGTCGGCGTCGGAGTCCGGTACGGCCTCGGTGGTCGGGGCACCGACTACCGCCAGCGAGCGGCGGCCCGCCTGCGGGTCGAAGGCCAGCGCGGTAGCCAGGCGTTCGGCCAGGGCCGGGTGACTGGCCGGCTGCGGCCACAGCAGGTACGACAGCAGTCCGGGGTTCGGGTCCCCGCCGACCTCCCGCAGAGCACGTTGCCACGCGGCGGCCACCGCTTCCGGATCGGAGGTGGCGTGTAGGGCGTACTCATCCGCGCGTCGTTCCTGGGCCCGGGTCAGCCACATCTGCACCGGTATCGCGATCAGCCGGGGTACGGTCAGGACCGCGAGGATCAGCCCGACAGCATGCGGGTCGGCCAGCGACTGCGCGCCGGCCCAGTGCAACAGGCTCGGCGTGTTGCCGGCCAGGACCAGCACCGCGAGCGTGAACCCGGCCTGCGCCGTGCCGGTCAAGAGCCGCAACCAGCCGTCGCCGTAGCGAACGTGTGCCACCTCGTGCGTGGCGATGGCGACGGCTTCATCCTCCACGCCGGTCGCCGGTCGCGCGGTCTCGTCGTCGGTGGTCTCGGCCAGGCCCGGCCCGAACACAGCGATCTTCTGCCGGCCCACGCCACCAACGATCGCGTTGAGCGGACCGGGCTTCTCGACCACCAGGACCTTCGGCGACCGCAGTCCGGCGGTATGCGCGGCGTCCGCCACGCGTTGCCGAAGACGGTCGCTGGTGACGGGTTTTCCGCCCGAGGCGGCCGACTGCACCGTGCCGGGCTCGAGTAGCAACCGTGCCCCCGTCCTGGCCACGGCATAGGCCGCGATCAGCGCCAGCCACCACCAGGACGGCCACAGGTGCATCACCCAGGCGAGACCGAGGATCTTGACCGCCCCGAAAACGGTGTTGACGAGCACCCCGATCGCGGAGCCCAGGCCGGCAGGGTCAGCGACCTTGGTGCTTGCTTTCCCGCGGCACCGAGTGTCCCACCACATCGGCGCCGCCTCCAGCACGGCGACCGCCCCGGCCAGTACCAGCGTTGCCAGGCTGACCCGTAGATACCACGGCTGGCCCGGGTTGCTGACCCAGTCCGCCACCGGTTTCCCGGCCACGATCAGCAGCGGCACGGTGGCCAGACGGACGGCCAGCAGCGCCCACGAGGACCACACCAGCGCCGCCGACATCTGCCGGCCCCGCTCCACCAGCGCAGCCGGGAGGTGTTCCAGCGCGGCCCGTAGTTGGGCGACCGTTACCGGCGAGCGCCACCACGGCCGTAGCGGTATGGCCACCGCAGCGACAGCGACCACAGCGGCGGCCATTACCAGGGCGGCACCGATCTGATGGTCAAGCTGTGTGGCCCCGCCGACGGCGAGCACCATTGCCGCCGATCCGGCCAGCGGCCCGACGATATTTCGTTCCCGGATCATGTCCAGGCATCCCTCTCTATCGTGACGAACACGGTGTTTGGCGAAAATGGAATAGCTGCTGCCTCGGGGCTCTGGACGCTGCTGACAGGCGCTGGCCTGCACGCCGTCAGGCTCGGCGCCCGGAAGCCGACGGCTCCTGGCTCAGCACTGAAACGGGAATTGCCTGGCCGGCCACGTTCCGACAGGTCGAAGCGCGGCCGATGCCCCGGGCCCGTGGAGGACCCATGCAGACACCGCGCGTCGGCGCCGTCCAGGTACACAGCAGCCTGGTGATCTTGGCTGGGGTGGGCCCATTGCGGGCCGCCCGGCCGTACCACATTCACGGCGGTCTGCGGCACGGCCGAGCGGCGAAGAAGGGGCTACCGGTTAGGCGGCAGCCAGGTACGGGCGTTTTTCAGCCGGTTGATCTGCGCCTTGTCGCTGGTGGTGAGGGTCTTCTTGGTCTTGACCACGCACGGCTGGTGCCGCTCGGAGCGCATGGTTTGCTTTTCCCAGTCGGCGAAGTACACGCTGTCGGTGTAGACCGTCGGGGAGCCGCAGGTGTCGTCGTCGCCGTCGCCGTCCACGTCGCCGTCCACGGTTTCGCGGCTGGCGAGAGCGACCTGCCGCCACAAGCCGTTCACGACGTGGAAAGCAGGGCCGCCGGAGTCGCCGAAACACGCCCCCTTGCTCAGGCACACCTCGCCGACGCCGATGCCGCCGCCCGCGCAGTCGGCGTCCGGGAGCCTCGTGACGGTCTTCTGCTGCAACACGGTTGGCAGCGTGGTGCCGGCCGGAACCGGCCAGGTGGTCAGCCCCCACCCGGACTCCACGACGGTCGAGCCGACCGGCGCCGGAAGAGACGCGACCTCGGTGACGGGCCCGCGCAGAACCCGGTCGATTTTGACCAGGCCCTCGTCGGCGATCGGCGTGTCCGGGGTTTCCGGCACGCCCCAGGCCCAGGCCGGGTGGACGAACACCTTCAGGCCGGTGGCCGTCTGGCCGGCCGTCCGGTCGACGGAGTTGGCGTAGACGGTGATCCCCTGCGGGTCGACCGGCAGCGACGCCGGGGCGACGGTGTCCCAGGTGATGCAGTGGTCGGCGGTCTTGACCCAGTTCGATGCGCCGATCCCGTCGTGGGCGATCGGGGTGCCGGGCGGCACGACCAGCGTAGCGGAGCACTGGGCGACCCCTTCGTCGCCGAAGTCGATCTTCACGAAAACCGACCCGTGCGTCCGGCTGGCGTCCTGGCCGCCGATGATCGCGGCGGCCGGGCTGGCGCTGAGCCCGAACAGGCCGGTGGCGGCGACGGTCAGGGCCACGGCGAACGACGCGGCCCGTTTGAGGAGTTTCATCGATTCCTTTCGGAAGAGGGGTGGATGTTCCGGTGCCCCCGGCACCGTCGTGGTGCCGGGAACTCGAGGGGATGCACCGTGCCGCGGCGGGGCTTTGAGGTAGGCGGTGTTCGGGATCTGGCCGCTGTCGGTCATAGCTCCGCCGGGTGCAGGCGGTCCGGGGCTAAGGCAGGGCGCGGAGCTGCTGGGTTGGTCAGCAGAGGGGGCCGGGGGGATCGGACGGCGACCACATGTCGCCCGGCAGCTGGAGGTTCCCGCGGATGGTGATGACCCACATGGCGATGTCCGCGGGTGGGTTCTTCATGCTGCTGACCAGGAGGGAGGCCGCACTGTCCATGGTGTACCCGGGGCCGACGTCTTCCAGGTGGAGGTGGTTGCCGAGGACCAGCGCTACGGCCACCTGGTAGAGGTGCGGCCATTTGATGTACGGATCACCCGCGCCATGCTCGATGGCCCAGCGGCAGCGGCGCACGACCTCCCGACCGAAATCATCGAGAGGCACCCCAATCGTCACCGGTGCGGCGGATTCCTCGTTGGCGGCTTCGGCCGTGTGCTGGGCCAGGTGGCGGGCCAGCAAGCCGATCATCCAGGAAGCGGGCACCTCACGATCGGGCCCGTACGCGCGGACCTCGTTAAAGTCCGGGTGCACGCGGCAGCGCACGGCCACCGTGTCGTCGCCGATCCACAGGTAGACCTGGTCAGCCTCTGGCACAGCGCCGGCGCCGGCGCCGGTGGTGTCTGAACCCTTGTCCGGGCCGGTGGTTGCGGGTGGGCCGGACGGGCGCTGGTGTGCTGTGGCTTCCGGCTGCTGGTTCGCCATCGCTGGTTTCCCTTTTCTCTCGTGGCTGGTGCGGCGCGAGGGGTGGCGTGGGTCAGGAGGCGGGTTTCTGCAGGTGGGCGCTGAGGTAGACGACGGGGGTGGTGAAGGTGATGCCCGCCTGATCCGGGGCGTGGTCGAGGGCCTGGTGCCACGCGGCGGTGTACCGATCGGCGAGCGGGGCGCCGAGATGGTTCGTGATCAAGTCGAGAGGGCTTGTGGCGCCGGGGTGCGGGATCCGGTGCAGGTAGGCGTCGACCTTTTCGTGGGTGGTCATCTGGTCGGTGACCGCCGCCTCGATGAAGGTCGAGGTGAAACCGGCGTGCTGGGCGGCCTCCCGCAGCGTGTCGATGCTGAAGGCGAGCATCGGGGCCGCGGTCGCGCTGCTGCGCTGCCGTAGCTCGTCGATGGCGTCGAGCTCGGTGGACGTGAGGCTGGCGAGGACGGCGTCATGGTGACGGCCGGCGTTAATGGGCTCGAACGCCGCGAGGACGCCACCGGGTTTGAGGACACGGGCGACCTCGCGCAGGGCGCCGCTGAGGTCGTGCAGGTAGATCAGGACGCTGCGGGTCACGACGCGGTCCATGCTGGCCGTGGCGATCGGCAGGTGGCTGGCGTTCCCGGCAACAGCGTGGACGTTCGGGTCGTCGCGGTCGATCTGGGCCAGCGCGCTGACGGCCAGGTCGACCGCGACGACCCGCCCGGTGGGGGCGACCCGGGTGGTGGCGGCGTGGGTGAGCAGGCCGGTCCCGGCGCCGATGTCGAGCAGCCGGTGGCCGGGCCGGATCTGCGCCTCGTCCAGGACGCGGTCGCGGATGGCGGCGAGCAGCTCGGACAGGGCGGCACGTTCGGCGTGGCCACGTCCGTGGTCCCGTTCGCGGGTCAGCCAGCGTCCGCCGTGCTCGGACGCCGGTTGTGGTGTGGCCTGCTCACCCATGCTGATCAGTGCTCCCTTGTGGTGATGGGGTGTTACGCGGCGGTGGCCGTCATCTGGAAGGCCGGGCCGATCGCCGAGTTCAACGACGGGAGCAGGTCGGCCAGCCGGGCGTCTTTCTCGGCGTGGTAGATCGCGTCGATGCGCTCGAGCTGCTCGTCGCTGAGTAGCTCGTGGCCGAGCCCGCCGTACTCGAAGAACAGCTCTTCCTCGGACTTGAACAGTTCAGCATGCCGGTCGAGCAGTTCCTTGCGCCCGGCCAGGGCCTCGGCGTCGAGCCGGCCCCGCTTGTGTTCCAGCTGCTCGGTGATCTGCGCGAACTCGACCCGGTTGGTGATCAGCTCGGCCTGGTACTGGGCGTTGAGGTCGATCAGGGCGGTGATCTGCTGCGGGGTGAGGCCGATCTGCTCGTGGTGCGACAGCATCCGGGTGAACAGGACCTTCGCGGCGATGCTCTCGCAGGAGATGTCGATCAGGTACCCGGGCCGGGGGAACAGGTTGTGGTTGACGCCGCACATGCTGCAACTCCTTCTCGTGTGCTGTGAACGAGGTGGTGGTGGAACGCTGACGTGCAGGGCGGGACGGTTCGCCGCTGCGGCGGGGACCTCGCCCGCCCCCGTGGCGGGCGCAAGCCGGCTGGCGCCGGGAGTCCGGCGGGCGGCGGCCTGCTGCGGGGCCGGGCGGTCACGCCTGGTCGCCGGTTGTCGCCGGGGCAGGGTCGAGATCCTGGTCGTGTTCGGCCCGCGGGGCGAGCTGGGCGGCGACGGCGGTGTCGACGACGGTGCCGCGGTGCTGCGCGTGCCGGTACCGCACGGTCGCGGCGAGCGTGGAGCGGCACTCGACCAGGCCCGGCCGCCAGGCGCCGCTTCGGTAGATCCAGACGGGGGCGCCGACGGCGTATTGGCCGGGGTCGGTGATGCTGGCGGCATCACGGCCGTCGGGGTCGGTGTCGGGGGCGGACAGCACGGCGGCGAGCATCAGAACGCCATCTCCCAGGTGAGCAGCCGGTGGTCGGAGTTACGGACGCCGACCGGGGGGACGTGGATCTGGAAGCTGGCCGGGTCGAAGTAGCGCAGCATCGGGTCGTTGGCGAGCGCGATGTCGATGTGTAGGCCGCCGCCGGCGTCGACGCCGGTGTTCACGGTGGGCAGGATCCGCCCGTCCGGGCCGAGTAGGTCCGGCCGTGCTTCGACCGGTTGCTCGCGGCAGGCCCGCCAGGCGGCCTCGGCCAGCAGCGTGAACCCGGCCCCGCCGTGCCGATCTCCGTCGCGCCACGACCCGACGAGGTAGTCCAGCGGGGCCGTGTTCGGGGCCCAGATCCCGTCGACCTCGTGGCCTTTGTGGGTAGCGCCGAACCAGTCGTTCTCGGCCGCGTAGGCCCAGTCGCGTTGCGCGAAGTGGTCGCCGGACGGGGTGCAGTTGAGATCACCCGACAGCAGGGCCGGAATGGTGCATTGGGTGCCGTAGCGGCCCCAGCGGCGGGCGGCGAACTCCCGGATCGGGCTGTAGAGCGGTTCCCAGTGCTCGACGCCGACGATGATGCGCAGGTCACCGCCGCCGGATGCCTGCGCGCCGCGGACGAGGAAGTGGCCGATGTTGCGCTGGTCGGCGAACGCGTTGACGCTGCCGTGGCCGTGCCAGGGCGGCAGGTGCAACACCTTGAGCGCGTTGTAGAAGATCACCGGCGGCATCGGGCCGCGCTCGTTATAACCGAGCAAGCCGACGTAGGGGACGCCGAACTGGTCGGAGAGCGCTTTGGCGGCCAGCAGCAGGCCCTTGCCGCCGTCGCGGGCGTAGTGTTTGCCCTCGCAGAATTGGATCAGGTCGGGGACCCGGGGGCTGACGGCCATGGCGTTCTGCAGCGGCTTGAAGTCGTAGCCGTTCTCCGGGCGCAGTCCTCCTGCCTCGTAGTTGAACAGGGCGCAGCCGACGGTGACGGTCATGGCGTGGACTCCTTCGTGCCAGCGGGGATCGTGGGGGCGGCCGGCGCGTCGGGGACGGTGACGGCGATACGGCGGTACCGGGCAAGAGTCAAGACCAGCGCGGTGTAGGCGACGGCGACGGCGACGTGCACGGCGAGGCCGTGGCCGTTGGTGGCGATCGCGGTGCGGCTCGGGTCCGGGTCGCCGGTGGCCAGCTGGGCGACGGCAATCTGCGCGCCGGTCCAGGCCAGGGCGAACGCGGTGGCCGCTTCCAGACCGCCGGTGGCGATGGTGAGCCCGCCGGCGACGGCGGCCCAGACAGCGAGGTCGGTGTATCCCCAGACGCCGTGGCCCGCGTAGCCCCCGATGCCGAAGTCCGTGCTGTGGCCGATCGTGGCCCCGAGCGTCTCGACGGCGACGGCAGACCAGGCCATCTGCTCGGCGCCGAGTGCTTGCAGGTACCAGCCCCGAAACAGCAGCTCAGCGGCGATCGTGGACAGACCGGCCAGCACCAAGACCAGTGCCGTCGCCGTGATGCCGGCACCGCCCGTCACGGCGACGGGCCGCAGCACCACCTGGTCGGCGAGCGCGAGCAAGACAGCGCCCGGGACGGCAACAGCCGACGCGGTGAGCAGACACACGCCCAGCCACGTCCCTCTCACCCGGCCGATCACCGAGATGACCGAGCCGAGGCTGCGGCCGGTGAGCATCAGCAGGAAGGCAAGCACCAGCAGCAGCGTTAGCGCGGTCTCGGCGTACCGCGACACCGCGGAGGTGGTCGGGCCGAACAGGGGCAGCGCCGGGGCTCCAGCGGACGACCAGTGGGGAACGAGGAGGTCGTGCCGGGGAATCTGCGCGACAGCGATGGTCACGAAGGTGCACAGTGCGATGCCAACCAAAGCGCGCGGTAGTGAGGGCTCTCGGCCTGCCAGGTGGTGAAACGGTGTTCCCGGCCGCGACTGGATGCGGCCGCGCCGGTTACCGGTGCTCTGGAGACTTGTCACAGCTGGCCTCCGGCTAGGAGGCGACGGGCGACGGGGTGGGCTGCTGCGGCCCCGGCGGCGCGCCGCCGAATCGCCGAGGGCGCGCAGGGTGATGCCGCCAGCATCACCGGCCGGTGGCACGGCCGACGGGGTGCGGCGAGCGGGGTGTGCCCGGGGTGGGATGGTGCATCGATTCGCGGGGGCGTACGGCGTCGATGCACCATCCCGGCCGGCCCGCAGCCCACGGGGGAAGGCGTGCGGACCGGCGTCCGGAGGGGCCGGCTCGGGCCGAGGGAGGAGCGGAGCGCGCGGCCTGCTTCGCCGTGCAGGCCGCGCGCCCGCCGGCCGGGGGCGTGGAGCACCTCGCCCCGGCCGAACCGCCAGCGTGCAGAATCGGCTGGCGGCGTGAGGACGACGTGGCGGTGTGCGGCGATCGGCCGGCGACCGCCGGGTGTCCCCGTCGGGTGGGCCGCTGCGCTGATCGTCACGGTGCCGTGCCTTTCGTCGTCGCCAAGGGGAATGGGAGGGGTGGAGATGACGCATCGGTGCGGTGGAGCCGACACGTCATCTCCGGGCCGGCACGGCACGCTCTGGGTGAACGCCTCGCGCTGGCCGTTTCAGGGGCTGCCGGTCATCCCATGGCGGCCACCGCGACGTCCCCGCGTCCGGCGTCGACCGCCTGAACGACGGTGGTGATTGCTGTGTTGTTGCGCTGGTCGACGACGTAGCCGAGCCACTGGGCCAGCTCCCGGTCGGCCTGGTTGCGGTAGAGGAACGGGGTGAGCTCGAGCGCGGCGGTCAGCCCGCACAGGGCGACGCAGCTGTCGTCCGGCGGGTGGGCGGCTGGCGACGGGTTCTCGTAGTACGACACCGCCGTTTTCACCCGGTGCCGGGCGCCGACGGGATAGCCGATGTCGACGACGAGGTTGGTGTCGGTCTTGCGCAGGCCCCCGAGGCGGCGCAGCTGAGCGCGGCGGATCAGGCTCGCCGTGATCATGGACGCCTGGGTGCGGTGGTAGAGCTGGCTGGAGGAGAAGTCGCCCAGCCACGACCGCAGATGCTCCCCGCGCGGCTGCGCGCGGGCCAGCTGGTCGACCGACGCCAGCGCGGCATCCAGCAGCGGGCTCCCGGTCGGGGCTGCCTGACCCCCGCGGGGGACCGGCTCGGTGATGAACAGTCGGCCGGGGGCCGGCATCCACTCCCGAGTGAACTCGTTGTACTCCCAGCCGATCTCGACGCGCCGGGCGAACGTGAGTTCCAGCAGCAGCGCGCCGGCCAGTCCGATGGCCAGGACCTGCTCGTTGATGTGCAGCCTGCCGGTGTCGTCGTCGTGGGCGATCAGGTAGAGCTCGGCGTGCAGCGGCAGCGGAGCGCGATGCCTCGCACCGGTGGCCGCCCGGGCGTCGTTGGCGTACGTCATCACGAGGCACCGCCCCCCGGCGCGGGCGGCCACGGGGTGCTGCGCAGCCGGTCGTGGACGCCCTGCTGGATCACGGTGCCGCCGAGCAGGCGCTTGGGCATGCCGGCGAGCATCGTGTAGGCGGGGTCGACCACGTTGCCGACGGTGGTGTCCCCGGCTTGCGCGATCAGCTGGTAGGCGTCCAGGGTGTCCAGGCCGGTCAGCTCGGCGATCCAGGCGACCATGTCGGCGCCGGCGGTACGGGCCGCGTCTTCCAGCGGGCGGGCGCAGCCGATCGACATCAGCATGTCGTCGGTCTCGATGCGCGGCGTCGACGTGGTGACGCCCTTGAGCACGTCCACGGTGATCGTGGTGCGCATCGCCGTCTCGACCGCGACCCCGGACACCTCGCCGCGGCCCTGCCGGGCGTGGCCGTCGCCGAGCGCGAGCAGCGCCCCGTGCACGGCCACCGGCAGGTATAAGGTGACGCCGGCCCGGATCTCCGGGGTGTCCAGGTTGCCGCCGTGCACGTCGCTGGTGATCGTCGACAGTGCCTGACCGCCTGCCGGGGCGACCCCGACCGTGCCCTGCATCGGCGCGAGCGGCAGGTCGATGCTGAAATCGCTGTTGCGGGCCTGGAACCGCACGATGCGGGCGGCCGTGTCGATGTCGTAGCGCCAGACCCGTTCCTCCAGCGGCGCCTGCAGCGTGGCGGTCGTGTGCGTCGAGGTGAGCGCCCCGAAGTGCGGGAAAGTGGCCGAGACGCCCCAGTCCCGGGCCGGCTCGATGTCGAGGAAGTGCACGGCGAGGGTGTCTCCGGGCTCGGCGCCGGCGACGAAGAACGGTCCGGTGACGCCGTTCAAGTACGGCATCTCGCACACCTTCGAGGGCAGGTCGTCGATGCCGTGCACGGCTGCGCCGAAGCAGTCCTCGGTGTAGAGCGTCAGAACCTCTCCGGGTTTGAGGCCGCGGACCGGCTCGTGGCCGCCGAAGGTATAGCGCAGCTCGTTGAGAGTCGGCTGGTACGTGTCGTAGACGAGGTTCTCGGTCATGGTCACACCGCCTGCCGGACCGGCGTGGGGGAGTGGGCGGGCGCCATGCCGGGCAGGCTCGGCCGCCGGCCGACCGCGTACATGATCAGCATGACCAGCACGCCGAGGCCGAACCACGCCAGGCCGAGCAGCTGCGCGGAGGTACGGGCGTTCCACATCACCGTGCCGATGATGGCCAGGCCGATCAGCGGCACCAGCAGGTGCGAGAACAGGTTCCGGCTGCGCCGGCGGATCAGGTAGTAGTAGATGACCGTGACGTGCAGCAGCGTGAACGCGATCAGGGCGCCGAAGTTGATCCAACTGCCGAGCAGGGCGGTGCCGTCGGCCCGGTTAAGCATGTAGAGCCCGAGCGCGGTGTTGAGCACCGACACCACCAGAATCGCGGCGACCGGCGAGTTGTGCTTGCGGGAAACCTTCGCCAGGAAGCTCGGCAGTTGCTTGTCACGGGCCATCGCGAACAACAGCCGGGAGACGGCGGCCTGCGCGGCCATCGAGTCCGGCAGGCCCCACGCCAGCGCGGTCGCCACCAGGCACAGGGTCGCGATCCAGTGGCCGCCCGCGACGGCGAGCGCGTCGGAGAACGCCGTGCCGGCCGGGTCGCCGTTGGCGATCAGCGCGGCCGGGTCGGGGGTGAGCATCGCGGCCACCCAGGTCTGGGCGATGAACAGCACCCCGGCCCCGGCCAGGGCGATGAGCATGGCGGTGCGGACCCGGCGGGCGGCGTCTTGGGCTTCCTCGGCCAGCAGACTGATGCCGTCGAAGCCCAGGAACGACAACAGCGCGACGCTGGTTCCCGCGAGCACGATGTGCCAGGAGAACGTGCTCGAGTTGTAGAGCGGGCTCCAGGTCCAGTGACCCCGGCCGGTGGCGACCGCCCACAGCCCGACGAACACCACGATCGCGAGCACGGTCAGCTCGAGGATCAAGGTCAGCGTGATAACAATGCTGGTCATGCGAATACCGCGCCAGTTGATCACGGTGTTGACCAGGACGAACGACACGAACCACGCCCACGCCGGGATGTGGGCCAGGACCCCGACCGGCGCGGCCGCCGCAGTCGTCGACGACGCGGCCACCAGGTAGAGCAGGCTCGGCACCAGGAAGTAATCCAGCAGGATGGACCAGCCGGCCAGGAACCCGAACGGGGCGCCGATACCTCTGCCGACGTAGTTGTAGACCGATCCCGACAGGGGGAACGCCTTGACCATCTGCCCGTAGGAGGCCGCGGTGAACATCAACGCGACCATGCCGATCAGGTAGGCCAGGACCACCATGCCGCCCGAGACAGCGTAGACCGCGCCGTACACGGCCATGGGGCTGATCGGGAGCATGTAGTTCATCCCAAACGCAGCCAGCTGGCGCGTGTTCAGGATTCTCTTGAGCTGACCTTGGTAGCCGAATCTTTGCAGGTCATCGGCTGGATATGCCGTTGTCGCCGCCACCGCAGGTTCCTTCCTGACATCTTCTAGGGGTTGTTACTTCGCCCATCCCGTCGAGGGAGGGGAGGGGACAGCCGAACGGCCGTCCGGGATGGACGAGCGCGTACGGCTTTCCGGACCTGGCTCTGGGACGTTGGTCGTCAGAATCAGGACGTAGTGGCGGCCGGCCCGCTATCAGCTCTGCGGTGATGCCGCCAGCATCACCCGTACGTTCGGCTGGATGGGCTGGCCTCTAGGGAACCGTCGCTGGTTGCCTGCGTTTGCCGACTGCTGACGAGGCGGGCAGACGCACTGCGAGACGTGGCGTGCTACGAGATCGCGGAGGTAGTCCTCGATCTGGTGAGGTGGATATGACTCAAGATCGACCGCCGGATTCAGGATTAGCCCTGGCATAGGGGGCGCCATCGTGAGCGGTTCTATGTGCGAAGGGCACGACGCTTCCATAGAGGACTGCGCAGCGAGCAGCATCCGAGCGGCAGAGCTCCCGGAGGGCTCTTTGCGGGCGAGGTCATGGATCTGGCTACGGCCCTCTTGGCAAGAGGCGTGGTGGAAGCAAGCAACCGCTTCCAGCGCGGCGGCAAGCACTATGCGGCCGTGTGGCGCCTCGTTCTCCTGGCCGAGGGCGCCGCGGTACCGACGGGCCATGCGCACAGCGCTCGTACGACCAGAGCGGATCTCGAGATCGACAGCGAGGGCGAACGCAGCGGTGACTCGATGAACGTCACGAGGTCGTAGTCGTTCCGTTGCCGCGGCGGCGTCGATGCCGGCAAGCTGGGCAGCCATCAGCTCCCCACTACGAACTAACGCCTCTGCTCGGAGGACCAGGAGATCGACCCGTAAGGCCGCCGCCGCGGCATCGGGCCACGGGGGAAGAGCGATGTTTTGAAGACGGCGGGCTGCCCGACCCGGATCGGCCAGTACGTCATCGCGAAGCTGCATCAGCAGGTCCATGGACACCTACCGACCTTGCAGCGGACGAGTCGGGATGGAGGCTCGCCTCGACCAGCAGTCTTCATCTCGCCGAGTTGCGAGAAGCAGCCGGCGCAACGTCATGGTCGTCCTCCCATCGGAACCGAGGGAGACGTCGAGAGGCTCTTGCTGAAGCCTCCCGACGCTGCTCCCGGTCACCCCCCACCCGAGGCTTCACCGGCACATCGAGCGGGAGGGATTAGCGGTGTTCTGTCGTCGATGTGACTGGCGACACGGAAGAGTCAAGCACCGCATCTAAAAAAGCGCAACGTTCAAAAACGAGATGGCGGGTCATACTCTGATGGATGTACCGATGCGCTTTGATCAACAGTCACGCTGCGTTGCCATTTGACCTGAGCGAGTGTTAAATCTGATCTGCAACAGGTCGGGTAAAAACGCAACGTGCAGCAGAGGGAGGTGTCCCGCCGTGACGGCCGATGACGACGCAGGCGCGGCGTACGCGCGACGGCGCTTGGGCAGGCTACTGACCGAGCTGCGTGAGAACGCCCGCGACGAGAGCGGCGACCGCGTGGCGGTCACTGTGGAGGCTGCCGCAGCACACATCGAACGAGCCCGTCCGACGCTCTACCGGATGGAGCATGGTCTACCCGGAGTGAAGATCAAGGATCGCGATCTTCGTGATCTCTGCGAGCTCTACCGGGCGAGCAGGGAGGACCTCGATACGCTGCTGGCTCTCGCGAAAGTCACCCGCGTACGCGGGTGGTTCCACCCGTTCTCTGACGTCCTACCACCGGGATTCGACATCTACGTTGGCCTGGAGGGCGCAGCGGCGCGGATCACCGCCTACGAGGAGTCCCGGGTACACGGCTTGGTGCAGACCAAGGAGTACGCCCGTGAGCTGCTGCTCTTCCCTGGCCTGGATGGACACGAACGCGATCCGGCCGAGATCGATCGACGGGTCGAAGTCCGGCTGAAGCGGCAAGGTATCCTCACCCGGAGCGATCCCGCGCCGACGCGGGTAGAGCTGTTACTAGGTGAAACCGCTCTTCAACGACCCGTCGGCGGCAGGGCAGTAATGGCGCGACAGCTGAACTACATCAACGAGCTCGGTGATCTCCCGAACGTCACAATCCGGGTCATACCGCTGGCCGCCGGGTTGCACCAAGGCGTCGCGACTGGGCCGTTCTCGATGCTCCGATTCGCCGACAACACTGAGCCGCCGACTGCATACTTCGACGGCTTCCTCGGCCACTCCCTGCTCAACAAGCCCGAACTGGTCGACCGTCTCGACGGGGTGATTTCCGGGATTCGCAGCTGTGCCCTGGACGAACAACCGTCCAGGGAACTCATCCACCGAGTAGCCAAGGAGCACTCCAGTGTCTGACATCTACGACATCCTGACCCCCGAGATCCTCGATCAGGCGGTCTTCCACAAATCGCGGCGGTCTGACAACAGTGGCTCCTGCGTAGAGGTCGCCGAAAACCTCGCGGCGACGCATGGCGTCGTCCTCGTAAAGGACACCAAGCAGCCGAGCCGGCCTCCGTTCGCGTTCACGGTAGCCGAGTGGGAAGCCTTCATCGGTGGCGTTCGCGACGGGGAGTTCGATCTGTGAGCCGGGGCGGCGTCCTAACCGCCGCCCCGGACCACGGATGTTGACCCACGGTTCAGACAAGGACGCCCGAGATCAACGCTGAGCTATACCGTAGCCGCAACGCTACGTGCTGTCAGCGACCTAGTTGATAAAGCCGAACATGGCGGGGCGAAGGCGCATGCGTGTCGCTCTTCACCTGGTCCAACGGGCAGACCCCGGCCAAGCAGC
>NZ_JBFAYF010000070.1:0-45075 GCF_040681165.1 Actinoplanes sp. NPDC051851
TTTCCCGGCGCGGCTGGCGTTCACGGGTCACTCGGAGCGCCCGAGACACCCCGGAACACCAGCCGACCGGCCCGAGACACCCCGGACCTCCAGCCCACCACACGCGGGCGCCGCCTGGCCGGTCCACGAACGAATCCTGGCCGACGCGGAGATCGCGGCCCTGGCTGGGGAGCCACTGTCCCCAGTGAAATCCGACGTGGTCTGAAACGGTCAGGGGCGGAAACTTAACCGTAACGTCGGCTGGCCTGACGGTGATCGATCCTGGCCGGATGGACGGGGACCGGGCAGTGGAGTTGATCATAATGTGCGGGGCATGTCGCTCAGAGTGTTCCGTCGAGTCGCCTCGGTCGTGTTGGGATTGGTGGGGCTGGTCTTCGTCGTGGTCGGGGTCGTACAGGTGGCCGGGCAGAGTTGGGATGACGCCACCGGGACGGTCAAGAGCTGCACCGTCGAGGGTGCCCAGAGCAGTGCCGTCGGCGCGAAGGCCCGCATCTACCACCGGTGCGAGGTGACCTGGGACGCCGGGGACGGCACGAAGACCAGTACGCTCGAAGTGGACGAGGACGAGGCCGTGGCCGGCTGGATCATCGACCTCAAGGTGAACGACGACACCGCGATCATCCCCAGCCCGAGCTGGCTGGCGTACTCGACGGCCCTCGTCGGACTCGCCCTCGTGCTGGTCGCCCTCTTCCTGTCCTGGCTGGGCCGCCGACGCGACCGTCAGGCCGCCGAGGCCGCCGAGGCCGCCGCCAGTTGACCGCAGGCACGCGGGCGACCACAGACGAGCGGACGATCGCAGGCAAGCGGGCGAGGCGAGCGCAGACGAGCGGACGAGCGGGCGACCGCCGGCAAGCGGGCGAGCGGCTGACCACAGGCGGGCACACGGGTCAGGTCATCGCCGGATAGCGCTCCCAGATCGCCGCGTCGTCGGCGGTCAGCACGGTCTCCAGGCGCCGGGCCAGCTCCGCCGCGACGGGCCCGTCCGGCAGCCGCGGCAGCAGATGGACCGCCAGCTGCAGGTCACGCAGGGCGCGAAGATCAGACCACACCTCCGATTCCCGTACGTCGAAACCGTAGGCGTCGACCAGCCGCCGGTAATCGCCGGGGTCTCCCGCCAGACGGCCGACGGCGTGCGCGGCGGCCACGAGATCCACCTCGGCCGGGCCCCGGGAGATCGAGTCCAGGTCGGCGAGGACCGGCTCGCCGGACGCGGTGCGCAGCAGGTTGCCGGTGTGCGCGTCGGCGTGCACCGGCCCGACCGGCGTGGCCCACCGCGCCGCCGCCAGCCGGGCGGCCAGCTCGTCACAGCGGGCGCGCAACGCGGCGAGCACGGCGGGCCCGGGCCGGTCGAGGTGCTCGCGGGTCCACGCTCCGAACGGGACCGCCGGGGTCGCGGCCCGCGAGATCATCTCCCGGACCGGGCCGAGCGGATCCCAGTCGGGCAGGTCGACCGCGGGGCGGCTGGCGTGCAGTGCCCGCAGCGGCCCGGCCAGATCGCTCGCCGGATAGCGCCCGGCCGGTGCCGGGGGCAGCAGCCGCCACACGGTCGCGGCCCAGCCCACCACCCGATCCGGCCGGTCGGCGGCCCGATCCGGCTGACCGGGCACGGGCACGCGGCGGCCCCGCCGGGCAGCGTCAGGGACCGCGCGGCCCGGCACCGGCGCGACCGGCGCGACCGGGACGGGCGGGACGGGCGGGACGGGCGGGCGGATCGGCTGAACGAAACCGGACGTCAGGCGAATCCCGGCGGGCGCACGGCGGTCCGGCCCGCCGAGAGAGCGGATCGGCTGATCGAAACCGGGCGCCAGGCGGACCGTCGGCACCTCCAGGCGCTCCAGCTCCGCGGCCGTCCGCACCAGCCGGTCGACCCGCGGCGTGTCGGGGCACACGCGCAGGACGACGCCCGCCGAGGGGAAACGGTAGGTGTGGTTCACCGACCGCTGGACCGGCTCGGCGTCGGCCGGATCGAGCCCGGCCGCGCGGCAAAGGCCGGAAAGCTCCGCATCAGCAAGTTCCATGCGGACAAGTCTGGCGACCGCCGACAAGCGACGGTCGGCGGGGCGGCACGGGCGTCCGGCCGGGCGCACACCGGCTCGGTCCCGAGCGCCGACGGGACGGCGATCAGCCGGGCAGCACCTCCACCTCGGTCCAGAGCTCGAAGCAGTTGCGCCGGGACAGGCTGGACACCCCGATCGAGGCGCGCCCCGCGACACCCGCCTCCGGCCCGAAGACGTCGATGAAGAGCTGGGACACGCCGTCGGAGACCAGGTGCAGGTCCTCGAAGTCGTCACTCGTTCGCAGGAAGCAGAGGTTCCGGGCGATCCCGGCGACCCGGTCCAGGCTGCCGACGGCGAGCCGGATCAGGCCCAGGGCGTTGACGGCGGTCATCCGGGCGGCCGCGTACCCCTGCTCGACGGTGACGTCCTCGCCCAGCCGTCCGGGGTGGAGCCGGTTGCCGGCCCGGTCCTCCGGGGTGATGCCGGAGAGCAGGACGAGGTTCCCGGAGCGGTGGAACGGCTTGACCTTGCCGTACCGGCCACCGTAGGGCGGGTTCGCGTAGTCCGGGATGGCCAGGCCGAGCTCCCGGACCCGTGCCTCGGCGCTCATGACGCCTCGAAGACGGTCGTGCCGCCGACGACGGTTCGCAGCACGCGGGCCGCGGCGAGTTGATCAGGGGTGCAGGTCACCGGGTCGGCGGAGAGCGCCACCCAGTCGGCCAGCAGGCCCGGGCGCAGCACGCCGCGGTTCTGCGACGCGAAGGCGGCGTACGCGGCACCGGTGGTGTAGGCCGCGAGCGCCTCGAACCCGGTGATCGCCTGTTCGGGGGCGACCGGGTCGGGCAGGCCGCGGACCATCCGGGTGCGAGCCTTCCACATCATGTGCAGCGGGTCGAACGGGAAGAACGGCCCGTCCGAGCCGAGCGCCACGGTGGCACCGGAGTCGATCCAGGAGCGCAGCGGGTCGGCGTCCACCGCACGGTCGCCGAGGTGCTCGATCAGCCCCTTCGCGTTGATCTCGTGGATCGACGGCTGCAGCGAGGCGACCACCCCGAGCCGGGCGGCGAGGGCCATGCTCTCGGCCGACGGCTCCAGGTACGCGTGGATCAGCTGGAACCGCAGGTCCCGGATCGGCGTGACCTCGTCGACCTCCTCGAAGACCCGCAAGACGCGAGCGACCGCCCCGCCCCCGACCACGTGCACGCCCATCGACCAGCCGTGGGCCGCACAGTGGAGCGCGAGGCGCCGGAACTCCTCGTCGTCGACGCGCTGGAGCCCGTAGTCCCCGGTGCCGGGCGTCCACTCCCGCTCCAGCAGGGCCTGCCGGCGCATCCCCTCACCGTCGAAGTAGACCTTGATGCCGCCGAGCCGCAGGTGATCGTCGCCGAACCCGGTCGCGACCCCGGTCCCGTCGAGCCGCAGCAGGGCGTCCTCGGTGACGTGCGGCATCACCACGGTCCGCATGGTCAGCGCGCCGTCCGCGCGGGCCCGCTGGTAGGCGCGCATCTCGTCGACGGTGACCGCCGGGTCGACCACCGAGGTGATGCCGAGCGCGTGCAGCAGCGGCTGGATCACCCGGAGCGCCGCGGCGCGGTCGGCGGGCGAGGGCGGGCCGGGCCGCCACTCGTCCAGGTCGGCGGTGCGCTCCATCTCCGCGACGTAGGACGCGGCGGTCCACGTCCCGCCGGGCGCCGGGACCGTCAGGGCCTTCAGCCCGGCGCGCAGCATGTGCAGGTGGGCGTCGATCAGGCCGGGCACGATCACCGCGTCCAGCTTTTCGGCCGGGGTGTCCGGCGGGCACGCGGCGCGCACCTCGTCGACGGTGCCGACGGCCAGGATCCGGTCGCCGAGGGTGGCCAGGGCTCCGGCGTGCGGCCGGGACGAATCCATGGTCACCACCGGGGCTATCACGATGCGGGGTCGGGTCACGAGGGGTCCCTCCACGAGCGTTGGGAATTGGATCCAACGCCACTTATAGTGGATCCAGCCGGGAAAGGGTGAGCCCCTGTGACCGAAACGATGCGAAGCCGATCAGGCGCCGAGGATGCGCAGGATCGCCGTGGTGGTGTCCCGTACGGCGTCCTCGACGTCCAGGTCCGGGTCCTCGTAACGGCGCAGGCTGATGCTCTCCACGACGGCGAAGACGATGCCCGCGATCCTCTTCAGGTATTCGTCGCCCGGCGGGTGCCCCAGCTCGGTGAGCACCTCCCGGGACAGACCGGCGTAGGCGTCCCGGAGCCGTTCGCGCAGCTGGTGGGCCTCGGCGAACTGTCCGGCGCGCACCTCGGGCAGCACACCCAGTACGGCGACCGACCGGCGGCCGGTGAAGAGCACCCGGATGTCGAAGTCGAGCAGTTCGGTGAGCCGGTCCCGCGCGGGCCGCCCGGTCTCGGCCGCCAGCGCCTCGCCGCGTTCGACGCCGGGGCGCAGCGTCTCCAGCAGCAGCTCCCGCAGGATGTCCGACTTCACCTTGAAGTGGGCGTACAGGGAGGGCTGCTTGATGCCGGCGCGCTCGGCGATGTCCCGGGTGGTGGTCGCGGTGAAGCCGTTGGCGGCGAAGAGCTCGGCGGCCGCCTGCAGGATGCGGTCGCGCCCGCTGTTGATCATGCGGAACATCCTGCCGGACCGAAGTTTCCTACTCGAAACAAGATCACAACACCGCCGCCGCATCCGCGGGCTTTTCTTTCGTCCATCAGCCGAGCCTATCGCTTGATAGGCAGGCCCCCTCGGTCGATCACCGGACGAAAGGTCGATCCCGTGCCCCTGACCCGTAGGACCGCCACCGGCATCGTCGCCGCTTCCTTGACCCTCCTGCTCGCCGCCTGCTCCGGCGGCGGCACGCCCGGCACCTCCAGCAGCGCCGGCGCGAGCACGCTGAGGCTCGCCTTCCTCGGCGGCATCAAGACCCCCGACCCCGACACCGCGTACGACGGCCCCGAGCTGAACCTGGTGAACAGCGCGTACGAGGGCCTGGTCACCTACAAGAGCGGCCAGGAGAAGGCCGAGCTGACCGGCGCGCTCGCCACCGACTGGAAGGCGGACAGCACCAACACCGTCTTCACCTTCGACCTGCGCGAAGGCGTCACCTTCCACGACGGCACCCCGTTCACCGCGGCCGCCGTCGAGGCGTCGTTCAAGCGGCGCACCGGCATCGACTCGGGACCCGCGTACATGGTCGCGGACGTCAAGAGCGTGGCGACGCCGACCGACCACCAGGTCGTGATCACCCTGGACGCGCCGAACAGCGCCTTCCTCGATCTGCTCGCCTCGCCGTTCGGTCCGAAGATGGTCAGCCCGACCGCGATCAAGGAACACCCGTACAGCGAGGACGACAACTGGTTCGCCACGCACGACGCGGGGACCGGGCCCTACGAGTACGGCACGTTCACCGCGGACACCGCCTACGAGCTGACCGCCTATGACAAGTACTGGGGCACGCAGCCCGGCTACCCGACGGTCGACTTCTCGGTGGTCTCCAGCCTCGCGACGATCCAGCTCCAGCTGGAGAGCGGCGAACTCGACGGGATGGCCGGGTACGCGGACAACACGACGTACACCTCCCTGAAGGGCAAGGAGGGGTTGAAGACGTATGCCTTCTCCAGCATGCAGACGCCCACCCTCTTCGTGAACCCGAAGAGCGCCGCCCTCGGTGACCAGGCCAGCCGCCTCGCCCTCCTCCAGGGCGTCGACTTCACCACGCTGACCACCAAGGCCCTCGGCGAGATCGCCAAGCCGACCAGCGAGGTCTTCCCGGTCAACCTGCTCTCGTCACCCGACCTCGACCAGCAGGCGATCACCTACGACGCGACGAAACTCGCTGCGCTCAAGGGCAAGACCATCAAGATTGCGTACGGCAACACGAGCGCCGACGCGAAGTCCCTGAGCGACAACCTGGCCGCCGTCCTGAACGCCGCCGGGATCACCGCGCAGAGCACCGGTTACGCGCTCGGCACCTACTTCCCCGAGCTGGAGAAGGGCGCCGACGGCCCGGACCTGACCTTCTTCTCCGGTTTCCCGGACACCGCGCACCCGGACGCCTGGGCGACCGTCTTCTACACCCCGAAGGGCGGCCTCGACCTCTTCGGCGCCGAGGTCCCGGGCCTGTCCGACCTGCTCGACCAGGCCCGCTCCACCGGCGACCAGGCGCTCTACGGCCAGGCCGCCGCGAAGGTCGCCGCCTCCGGCTACTTCTACTCGGTCGCCACCAGCCTCGGCACCGCGATCTTCGCCGACGACGTGGCCGGCGTGGAGCAGTCGTACCACCCGGTCATCACCGGGGTGCTGAACCTGGCCGTCCTGCACCCGGCCGGGGCGTGACCGGCACGAACGCGGATCGTCCCGGTACGGCCGGCAACCGGCCGCACCGGGACCACCCGGCCTTGGAGATCGCCGGGCTCAGCATCCGCTACACCTCGCGTACCCCGGCCGTACTCGCGGTCGACGACGTGACGCTGACCGTCGCGGCCGGGCAGTGCCTCGGGCTGGTCGGCGAGTCCGGCTCCGGCAAGAGCACCATCGGCCTCGCGGTCCAGGGCCTGCTCACCCGGGAACCGCAGGTCGAGGCGTCCGGAACCGTCGTGGTGGACGGGACCGGGCTGGACGTCACCGCGGAGGCCGGGTGGGCCGGCGTCCGCGGGCACCGGGTCACCACGGTCTTCCAGGACCCGATGGCCTCGCTCGACCCGACGATGACCGTCGGCCGGATGCTGACCCGGGTCACCGGCTCCCGCGAGGAGAGCCTGCGCTGGCTCGGCGACGTGGAGATCCGGGAACCGGCGACCGTGCTGCGCGCCTATCCGCACCAGCTCTCCGGCGGGATGCGCCAGCGGGTGATGATCGCGCTGGCGCTGGCCCGGGGCCCGGCCCTGCTGGTCGCGGACGAGCCGACCACCGCGCTGGACGTGAGCGTGCAGGCCCAGATCCTGCGGCTGCTCACCCGGGAACGCGAGCGCCTCGGCTGCGGCGTCCTCTTCATCACCCACGACCTCGGGGTGGCCCGGGCGATGTGTGACGAGGTCGCGGTGCTGCGGCACGGCCGCGTGGTGGAGAGCGGGACGGCCGGCGGAGTCCTCTCCGAGCCCGAGGGGGCGTACACGAAAAAGCTCGTGGCCTCGCGAATCACGGTAATCACCGACCGAGAACGACCGGTCGGCCTGCCGGAACCGACGGTGATCGCCGCCATGCGGGAGACCGGACGGGCGCCGGAGGATCTCGGCGAGCGCTGGGAGGGCGGCTCGCTGAGCTGGGCGGAGTTCGAGAAGGAGCGTACCGAGGTCCAGGGTGGGCACACGCTGGAGCTGGCCGGGGTCACCAAGAGTTTCCGCAGCGGCGGGCTGTTCGGCGGCGCCCGGAAGCAGGTGCTGACCGGGATCGATCTGCGGATCGAGCGGCACCGCAGCGTCGCGCTGGTCGGCGAGAGCGGCTCCGGCAAGTCGACCATCCTGCGGATCGTGGCGGGGCTGGAGACGGCCGACGCGGGCGACGTCTACGTCGACCGGACACAGGGCAGCGGCGTCCAGGTCGTCTTCCAGGACGCCGGGGCCTCACTGACGCCGTGGCGCACCGTCGGGCAGCTCCTCACCGAGCGGCTGGACAACGCCACCGACCTGGACCGCGAGCAGAAACGGTCACGTGTCCGGGAGGCCCTGGAACGCGTCGCGCTCGACCCGGCACTCGCCGACGCCCGGCCCGGGCAGCTCTCCGGCGGGCAGAAGCAGCGGGTGGCGATCGCGCGGGCCGTCGTGGTGCCGCCGGCGCTGCTGCTCTGCGACGAGCCGACCAGCGCCCTCGACGTGTCGGTGGCGAGCTCCGTGCTCAACCTGCTCAACCTGCTCCGGTACGACCTCGGGCTCTCCCTCCTCTTCGTCACCCACGACCTCGCGGCGGCCCGGATCGTCGCGGACCGGGTCGACGTGATCAGCGCGGGGCGGATCGTCGAACGGGTACCCGCTGCTTCCCTCTCCGGCGCGATGACCAGCGACTACGGGCGGAGGTTGCTCGATGCGGTCCTGGCCTAGGGTCCCGCTGATCCTGATCGGCGCCGTCGTGCTCGCGGCGCTGATCGGGCCGCTGCTCTCGCCGTACAGCTCGATCGTCCCGTCCGGGGCCTCGCACCTGCCGCCGTTCTCCGCCGGGCACCCGCTCGGCACCGACGAGCTGGGCCTGGACATCGCCACCCGGCTGCTCGCCGGCGCCCGGACCAGCCTGCTCGCGGCGGCCGTGGTCACCGTGATCAGCGCGATCGGCGGGCTGCTGCTCGGCACCCTCGCGGGGTTCACCGGCGGGTTCCTGGACACCGTCCTGATGCGGGTCACCGACCTCTTCCTCGCGCTGCCGGCCACCATCGTCGCGATGGCCGTCGCCGCCGGGCTCGGGCCGAGCATGACCAGCTCGATGATCGCCATCACCGTGGTCTGGTGGCCGCTCTACGCCCGCCTGGTCCGCGGCGAGGTCCGCCGCGTCGCCGGATCGCTGCACGTCGAGGCGGCCCGGATGAGCGGCACCCGCGGCTGGCGGCTGGTCCTGCGGCACGTACTGCCCAGCGTGCTGCCGACCGTGGCGATCACCGCCAGCCTGGACATCGGCGGGGTGATAGTCACCGTCGCGGCGCTCTCCTTCGTCGGCCTCGGCGCCCCGGCGCCCGCTCCCGAACTCGGCCTGATGGCCTCGGCCGGCCTGCAGTACGTGGTCAACTCCTGGTGGATCCCGGTGCTGCCCGGACTCGCCGTCGGCCTGCTGTCCCTGCTGTTCACCTACGCCGGCGACGGACTCCGCGCCGCCCTGCGCCACCGGGGAGCCTGACATGCTGCGCTTCACCGTACGCCGGATCGGCTCGCTGATCGTCGTCCTCTTCGCCCTGCTGGTACTGGTCTTCCTGATCAGCCGGTACGGCGGCGACCCGGTCCGCGGCTACCTGGGCGCGAACGCCTCCGCCGACGCGGTCGCCGCGATGCGTACCCGGCTCGGGCTGGACCAGCCGATCGGGGTGCAGTTCCTCGACTACCTCGACCGCCTCGTCCACCTCGACCTGGGCACCAGCCTGGCGACCCGGCGCCCGGTCGCCGACGAGCTGGCCCAGCGCATTCCGGCCACGGCCGAGCTGGCGCTCGGGACCATGCTCTTCTCGGTGCTGATCGGACTCGGCCTGGCCCGGGTCTCCGGGACGCTCCGGTTCCTGTTCTACACCGCGGCCAGCGCGCCGTCGTTCCTGCTCGCCACCGGCGGGGTGCTGGTCTTCTTCGTCCAGCTGCACTGGCTACCGGTCTCCGGGCGCACCTCCTACGGGCCGAGCACCGGGCTCTCCGGGATGTACGTACTCGACGGGCTGCTCACCGGGAACCTGCCGTACGCGCTCGACGCCCTCTGGCACCTGATCCTGCCCGCGTTCGCCGCCGCCCTCGGGCCCGGGATCGCGCTCGCCCGGATGCTCGCCGACGGACTCGACACCAGCCTGCGATCGGCGTACGCCCGCACCGCCCGCTCCCTCGGCGAGAGCGAACCGGCGGTGCTGCGGCGGCACGGTCTGCGCAACGCGGCCAGCCCGGCGCTCAGCCTGCTCGGCGTCCAGCTGGGGATGATGCTCTCCAGCCTGGTCGTGGTCGAGCAGATCTTCTCGTGGAACGGCCTCGGCCAGTTCCTGGTGCACGCCATCGGCGGCGCCGACACCGCCACCGTCGCCACGATCAGCCTGCTGCTCGGCGCGGTCTACGTGGTGGTCAACGCGCTGGTCGACATCGCGCTCGCGCTGGTCGACCCGCGTATCCGCCTCAATTAGGAGCTGCTGTGATGCCCTTACAGGTCACCGACATCACCCCGAACGACGAGCTCAACCCGGTCGGGAACGTCGTGCTCGTGGTCGTCGACATCCAGGGCGGGGGCGACGCCGACCCGTTCCCGCCGAGCAAGCCCGAGCAGACCTGGATGCCGGGCCGGGCCGAGCGCAACGCCAAGGCCGTCGACCTGGTCGCCGCGTTCCGGGCCAGGGACGTGCCGGTCGTCTTCATCCAGGAGGTACACAAGCCGTCCCTGATCGACATCGGGCGCGAGCTGGACGGCAACGAGGGCCCGCACTGCATCGAGGGCGATCCGCGCACCGCTCTCCACCCCGGCCTCGATCCGCGGCCGGACGAATATCTCATTCAGAAACGCCGTTACTCCGCCTTCTTCGGTACGTCACTCGACATCATCCTGCGCGGGTACCGGGCCCAGACGGTGATCCTCATCGGCGGGATGACCGACGTCTGCATCCACTACACCGCTCTCGACGCACACCAGCACGACTATCACTTCCGGACGGTGAGCGACATGGTCGTCGGGTCCGGTCAGTACCTGCACGACGCGGCGCTGCGCGCCATGAAGTACCTGCAGCGGGACTCGCTCGTGAGCAGTGACGCCGTCTACGCCTGGCTCGACCGGAAATGACTCGACCGGAAATAAGGGGAGATCTATGAACATCGAGGGCAGGACCGCGCTCGTCGTCGTCGACTTTCAGGGCGGGCCGCTGACCGACTCGGCCGGCTCGGTCTACGCGGGCGAACAGCTCCGCAAGGCGATCGCCATGGTGGACGGGTGCCGGGCCCGCGGGATCCCGGTGGTCTGGATCCAGGAGGTGCACAAGCCGCACCTGACCGACATCGGGCGCGAGCTGGACGGGTCCGAGGGACCGCACTGCATCGAGGGCGAACCGGCCACCGAGATCGCGCACGGGCTCGCCCCGGCACCCGAGGAGTTCCACATCCCGAAGCGGCGGTACTCCTCGTTCTTCGGCACCGAACTCGACGTGGTGCTCAAGGCGTACCGGGTGGACAGCCTGATCCTGATCGGCGGGTTCACCGACATCTGCATCCTCTACACCGCGGTCGACGCGCACCAGCGGGACTTCTTCGTCAACGTGGTCACCGACGTGGTCAGCGGGTCGTCGCAGCAGGCCCACGACGACGCGCTCACGATGGTCCACTATCTCCAGCACAGGTCGCTGGTGACGAGCGAGGAGGTCACGGCTTGGCTGGCGACCGTCTGACCGCCCGGGAGATCGCGGATCAGGTACGGGGCGGTGGGCGTACCCGGGAAGACGTGGTGGAGGAGGCACTCGCCGCGGCCGTTCGTCTGGACCCGGCGTTGCACTTCCTCGAACGGCTCGACACCGCCTCCGCACGGGCGGCGGCGCGGCGCCCGGGCCCCGACGGACCGCTCGCCGGAGTTCCGTTTCTGATCAAATCCGGGACGTCCGTGGAGACGCCCGTGGTGGCCCGGCTGGTCGCCGCGGGCGCCATCCCGATCGGCGTCTCCACCCGCAACCGCCCCGGCACGGACGCGCAGACCCACGGCTGGAACGGGCGCGACTACACCCGCAACCCGTGGGATCAGTCACGGTCACCGGGTGGCTCGTCGGCGGGCCCGGCCGCGGCCGTCGCCGCCGGAGTCGTACCGTTCGCGACCGGCGGCGACAGTGGTGGATCGCTGCGCATCCCGGCCGCCTTCTGCGGCGTCTCCGGTTTCAAACGTACGCACGGACGGGTCCCCGGCCGCCCCTCCCGCCTCACGGTGGCCGGGGTGATCGCCGCCGACCCGGACGACCTGATCCTCACGTCCGCCCTGATCGGCGAGCCCTTCGCGCCCGCCTCGCCCGCGCCCCGGCGGATCGGCTATGCGAACACTTTCGGTCGCGGCGTCGCCGATCCGGCGGTGGACGCCGTGGTGCGCTCCCGCGTTCCCGGCGCCGTCGACGTCTCGCTGACGCTGCCACCGCCGGAGCAGGCGTGGGACGCCCTCGCCGCGCTGGACGCGGGACGGCCCGTCCCCGCCGCCACGGTCGACCACGCGCTCGCCGTGCGCCGCATCGACACCGCCACGCTCGATGATCTCTTTCGGGAGGTGGACGTGCTGGTCACGCCGACGACGCTGACCGTGGCGCACCCCTACGACGGGCCGGCCGGCCCGGACTTCGTCGGCGACCTGTGCTGGGACTTCAACATCACCGGCCATCCGGCGGTGAGCGTCCCGGCGGGTCTGGTCGGCTGCCTGCCCGCCGGATTGCAGGTGGTGGCCCCGCACGACCGCGAGGAGGTGGCCCTCGCCGTCGCCCGCGGCCTGGCCGTTCAGCTCAGGAAGTCGCCGATCATGGAGTTGACCTCGCCGGAGAACTCGTCGAAGAACCCGTGACGGCCGCCCTCGTGCAGGTGCATCGACGCGTTCGGGATCCGCTCGGTGAGGATCTTCGCGTTCACGGCCGGCACCATCAGGTCGTCGGTGCCGTGCAGCACCAGCGTCGGCGCCTCGATCAGCGGCAGCACGTCCCACGCGTCGTGCCCGTTGCTGGCCCGCAGGTGCGCGCGGCTCTCCTGCGGCGTCATCGTCGGGTCACCGAGCACGTGGCTCTCGCCGTGCCACTCGTCGGTGTAGAAGAACTCGTGCAGCGACCGCATCCGCGCCCGATCCCCCGACAGACCCGGACGTGAAACCTCCTCTCCCCGCGGGTACCGGCCGTGGTCGTCCTCGCGAGGCTTTCCGGTGACCACCGCGTCACTGACGGCGGACGAAGAGCGGGTACGCCTCGGGGTGGCCGTGCCCGTCCTGGGTGACGCTCCAGTGCTGAAGCACCCAGCCCACCTCGGTGATCGCCCGCAGCATGATGGTCCAGTCCTCGATGTTGCCGGAGAGCTGGTGCCCCGTGACCGGCGAGTTGAGCCGCGGCGCGAAGTACCAGTCGCCGTTCTGATAGGCCGCCCGTGCCTCCGCGCCGAGCGTGTTCGCCTTGGCGTCCTTGATCCATCCCATGGCTGAGCAGGGTAGACGTATCGATCAAGTCGGCGCGATCGGATCATCGATTCCGGGCGGCGGGCCGGACGACACCGGGGCCGCCGGTGGGTGGGGCTCGATCAGGCGGCGGCCGACGCACTGGCGGGTGTCCCGGGAGGGAGCGCCGGGGCGCCGGCCGCGCGGTCAGGCGCCGTACTTGTCGTAGGAGACGGTCCAGTCGCCGAGGCCGTTCCAGATCGGGAGCTCGCGCGGGGTGTGTTTGACGTCGACGACGTCGCCGAGCATGAAGTTCTCGTAGACCCACTTGGCGTCGGACGTGCTCAGGTTGACGCAGCCGTGGGAGAGGTTCGCGCTGCCGAGCGAGCCGTTCCACGGGGCGGCGTGCAGGAACTCGCCCGAGTACGTGATACGCGTGCAGTACTGGACGACCTCGGCGCCGTAGTAGTTCGGGTTGCTCGGGTCGGTGACGCCGTAGCTGGCCGAGCTCATCGTGTGGGTCCGCTCGATGGCGAGGACGACGTGCGGTCCGCTGGCGGTCCAGTAGTTGATGTACTGGCCGTTCGCGCCGGTGGTGCCGCCGCCCTTGCCGAGGCTGCTCTTCATCGAGCGGACCAGCTTGCCGTCGATGTAGACCTTGGTCATGTGGGTACGGCTGTCGCTGATCGCGATCAGCTGCCGGCCGATGGTGAACTCGGTGGAGGCGTTCTTCGCGCCGTAGACGCCGTCGCCGAGCTTGGCGCCGAGCCCGTTGACCTTCACCTTGATCACGGTGCCCTTGGCCCAGTACTTCGCCGGGCGCCAGTGCACCGTCTTGCTGTCCGCCCAGTAGAACTTGCCCTCGACCTTGGGCGACGTGGTGATCTCGATGGCCTTCTCGGCGGCCTTCTTGTTCACCGCACGGCTGAACGCGACGATCACCGGCTGGCCCGCGCCGTACGTCTTGCCCTTCTTGAGCTCGGTCAGCATGTTCGCCCGGAAGGTGACCTTGGCGAGCGCCTCCGGCGTGACCGTGCTGAAGGTCGACGTCTTCTCGACCGTCGCGCCACCGGCGTCGGTCGCCGAGGCGACGACCTCATAGCTTTTCCCGTACGCCAGATCCTCGGTCGACCGCCAGAACCCGTCCTCGCCGAGCGCGCCCTCGATCGTCGACGAGCCACTGGTGACCGTGACCTCGCCGAGGGTGCCGCCCTGGACCGCGACGACGATCTCCTTACCCGGGGAGACGTTCTTGGCGCCGGTCTCCGGGGTGATGCTCAGCAGCAGGGGCAGCGCCGTCGCGGCGGTGACCGAGTCGCCGGCCACCTGACCGGGCCGGACCTCGAGGGTCTCCGCGTTCGCCCGGGGCGCGGAGCCTCCGGCGGCAGCGGCGGCCGCGGCCGCACCCAAAGTGCCGATAATGACCCTGCGTCGCTGAATCATCACACTCACAATCCGAGGGGGTTCGCGGCCGGCGCGCCCGTGAAAGCCGTTCATGTCTATGACTCGGCCGGGGTCGCAAAAGGTTGCCTGCCCGGTGATCATTCTGCCGAGATGTGAGTATCTTTACAACCCGATGCAAGCTCAGGCACCGGCCCGGGAGACCCGTCCCCGACCGGCCGCTTTCGCCGCGTACATAGCGGAGTCGGCACGTTTCATCTCCGTCACCGGATCCGCGCCGGGCGGGGCCGCGATCAGCCCGACCGAGGCACCGACCGTCACCGGCGTGCCGTTGATCAGGATGGGTTCGGCGACCGCCTCGACGATCCGGGCGGCGATCTTATCGGCGTGCCAGTCCCGCGCGCCGGGCAGGATCACCGCGAACTCGTCGCCGCCGAGCCGCGCGACCAGGTCGCCACCGCGGACGATCTGCCGGATCCGGATGGCGACCACCTCGAGGACGACGTCGCCCGCCTCGTGGCCGAGCGCGTCGTTGACCGCCTTGAAGCCGTCCAGGTCGACGTAGAGCAGCGCGGTCGGGTCGTGGGCATGCGAAAGGGTGCGTTCCCATCGGGTACGGAACTGCCGCCGGTTGGCCAGCCCGGTCAGCGGATCGGTGTACGCGTGATCGGTGGCGGTCTCCAGCGCGTCGGCGAGCAGCGTGACCACCCCCTGCAGCCGGACCATGACCAGCGAGAAGAGGATGACGCAGCCGGCCACCACCACCGGGACGTCCGGTTCGTCCCCCTGGAGCCACTCGATGGCCAGCACCGCCGGGGCGGTCAGGCTGGCGGCGGCGAGCGCGAGCAGCCGCCGCCGCGGGATCACGCCGACCGGGGCGAGCGCGGTCGGCTCGGCGACGGCGGCCATGCCCGGGTGCAGCGCCGCGGCGGCGATCAGCGCGTGGTTCGCCATCCAGCCGACGTCCATCAGCCCGCCGGCGAAGTAGGCGCCCTTCAACTCCAGGATCGTGTACGCCACGTCGGTGACCAGCAGCGCGGTGACACCGGCGACCATCAGCCGGTACGCGGCGGGCCGGCGCCCCGAGCCGATGGTGAGCCGGACCAGCACGGCGAGAGCGAGGAGGTCGAGGACCGGGTACGCGAGGGACACCGTACGGCCGAGAAGGTCTAGATCTCCTTCTTTTGCCGTCGGGCCGATGACGTAGAGCCAGGCCAGCATGGCCGCGCCGGTGGAGAGGATCGCGGCGTCGAGCAGCCCCTCCCGGTCCCACCGGGTCCGTCGGGCGAGCGTGAAGCCGACCAGCGCCGCGACCAGGGCGATGGTCCCGGGCACGTAGAAGACGTCGGCGACGGACGGGAAGACGTCCCGGCCCAGCAGGACGGTCTGCGCCCAGTACGCGATGTCCCCCGCCGCGAAGAACGCGGCCTTCGCGGCGAGCGCGTACCAGGGCCAGCGCTCCACGGGCCGATACCGGCGCACGCCCGCGACGATCACCGGAACCGACCCGCCGTTGACGATCGTGGCGAGGGCGGCCTGGCAGGTGGCCCACGGGACGAGGTTGTAGACGACGGCGAGAACGGCGCAGAGTGCGAGATACCATCGCCAGGTCAGCATTCGCGACAATCCGCACCCCCTCCGCCCTCCTACCCCTTATCGACCGGCCCCGCCGATCATGAAGTCCGACGGGTTCACGCGGACGGGACACTGCGGGAGTGACGGGGCCTCGCTAACGTGCCGGTATGACCGACTGGCGTGACGACCGCATCGGATCAGCGTTGCGGGGCGAGAACCCGACCGTCCTCACCCGCCTGGACTCCGGTTTCGTGGTGCTCGGCGACTCACAGTTCCTCCCCGGGTACTGCCTGCTCCTGACCGACGACCCGGCCATCGACAGCCTCACCGACCTGCCGCGCGCCCGCCGCCTGGCCTTCCTCGCCGACATGGACCTGCTCGGCGAGGCGGTCGCCACCGCGTGCGCCCACCTGGACAGCGCCTTCCGCCGCGTCAACTACCAGATCCTCGGCAACCTCGACCCGTTCCTGCACGCCCACGTCCACGCGCGGTACCGATGGGAGCCCGCCGAGCTGGCCCGCGGCCCGGTCTTCCGCTACCCGA
Source organism: Actinoplanes sp. NPDC051851 (assembly GCF_040681165.1). Classification (NCBI taxonomy): domain Bacteria; kingdom Bacillati; phylum Actinomycetota; class Actinomycetes; order Micromonosporales; family Micromonosporaceae; genus Actinoplanes; species Actinoplanes sp. NPDC051851. The sequence goes on from NZ_JBFAYF010000070.1 coordinate 16,251, forward strand.
TAGCGGCCCGCTCGGCGCCGGAGCACCAGCTGGGCCCTCAGCACGACCCGCTGCGCTCCGCCCTGACCACCGAACTCCGGCGGCTCACCGGCTCGTGAGCCGCCGGCGCCGGCGGCGGCCATGACGCCGGGAAGAGCACCCGGACGTCGAGGCCGCCCTCCGGACGGGCGGTGATCGACAGGTCCGCGCCGTGGGCCGTCGCGATCGCCTGCACGATCGACAGGCCCAGCCCGTGATGGCGGTCGTCGGCGCGGCGGCCGAGGCGTTCGAAGGGCTGCCGGATCCGGTCCACCAGCTCCGGCGGGACGACCGGACCGGTATTGGTCACCGACAGGAACGCCCGGCCGCCGTCCGTCCCGGTCGACACCCGGACCGTGCCCGACGGCACGTTGTAGGTGCGCGCGTTGTCGACCAGGTTCGCCACCAGCCGTTCGATCAGGGCCGGATCGCCCACCACCGAGGCCGCGGCGATCTCGCCGGACGCCCCGTGGGTACGCGCGATCGCCGCCAGGTCCACCCGCTCGCGGCGGTCCGGGCCGCGCTCGCTGGTGGCCAGCACCAGCAGGGACTCCAGCAGGCGTGTCTGCTGGTCGCCGACCGCGATCAGCTCGGTGAACTGGGCGCGGAACGAGTCCACCGTGGCGTCCGGGTCGATCACCGCCTCCTCCAGCAGCGCCCGGCCGACGGTCAGCGGGGTCCGCAGCTCGTGGGCCGCGTTCGCGACGAACCGCCGGTGCGAGCCGAGCGCCGCCTCCAGGCGGCCGAGCAGGCCGTCCACCGTGTCGGCCAGCTCGCGCAGCTCGTCGCGGGGACCGCCCGCCGCGAGCCGCTCGTGGACGTTGCGCGCGGAGATCCGCCGGATGGTCCCGGTCATCGTCTGCAGCGGGCGCAGCACCCGCCCGGCGACCAGCCAGCCGAGCAGCGCCGCGAGCACCGTGGTGACGGCCAGCGCGACGGCCGAGCGGACCAGCAGCGCGTGCATCAGCGCGGCCCGCTGGTCGTCGACGGCCTCTCCGATCGTGCCCAGGTACTCCCCGGTCGTGCCCAGGTGGGTGGTGACCGTCTCGTCGCCGGCGGGCGTCGAGGTCCGGGTGCTGATCACCGCCGAGGACCCGCTCTCCCCGACCAGCAGGTACGTGATCGCCGACAGCACGGCGCCGGAGAGCACGAAGAGGACGGCGTACAGGAGGGTGAGCCGCAGCCGGACCGTCATCTCAGATCCGGTACCCGGTGCGGGGGATCGTCGCGATCAGCGACGGCTCGCCGAGCTTGGCCCGCAGCCGGTTCACGGTGGCCTTGACGGTCGTGGTGAACGGGTCGGCCGCCGCGTCCCAGACCCGCTCCAGCAGCTCCTCGGCGGAGACCACCCGGCCACCCGCCCCGAGCAGATGTTCCAGAACGGCCAGCTCCTTCGGGTTGAGCGCCAGCCGCACCCCGGCCCGGGTGGCCACCCGGCGCGCCGGATCCAGCGTCAGGTCACCGTGCGTCAGCAGCGGCGGGACGGCGGGCTGTGACCGGCGGCCGAGCGCCCGGATCCGCGCGACCAGTTCGGGGTAGGCGAACGGCTTCGGCAGGTAGTCGTCCGCGCCGAGCGTCAGCCCGTCGACGCGGTCGGCGATGGTCGCCGCGGCGGTCAGCATCAGCACCCGGGTACGCAGCGGCTCGCGGGTCAGCTCCCGGCACACCTGATCGCCGGGCACCCCGGGCAGGTCCCGGTCGAGCACCACCACGTCATAATCCGTTTCGGACGTACGCTCCAGCGCCACCGCACCGTCGTACGCGACGTCGACCGCCATCCCCTCACGCCGCAGCACCCGTGCCACCGAGTCGGCGAGGCGGACGTGGTCCTCGACCACCAGGACTCTCATCCGCGTCACCCTACGGGCGCCTCCGTCACATATCCGTCACACCACACATAGGCTTCCGTGGATGATCGATACATGACGCAGCCCGATCTCATCACCGATCTGCAGGCGGAGCAGGACCGGCTCGCCGGCGTCCTGACCGCGCTCTCCCCCGCAGACTGGTCCCGCCGGTCCGCCGCGGCCGGCTGGACGATCGCCGACGTGGTCCTGCACCTGGCCCAGACCGAGGAGGCGGTGACCGGGGTGCTCACCGGCGCGTTCGACGCCACCGTCTGGCGCCAGTACGGTGAATCCGTCGACGAGGTGATGTCCGCCCTGGTCAACGCCGCGCCGTCGACCCCGCCGGAGATCCTCTCCCGCTGGCAGACGGCGCGGCGCACCTCGATCCAGGCGCTGCGCACGGCCGATCCTGATCAGCCCGTGCCGTGGGTGGCGGCGCCGCTCAAGCCGCGCACCCTGGCCACCACCCGGCTGGCCGAGCACTGGGCGCACGGACTGGACATCACCGCACCGCTCGGCCTCGACTGGCCGGACACCGCCCGGTTGCGCCACGTGGCGTGGCTGGGCTTCGGCACCCTGCCGTACGCGTTCCGCCTCGCCGGGCGTACCCCGAAATCGGTCTTCTGCGACCTGACCGCGCCCGACGGATCGCGCTGGCGGTTCGGCGATCCCACCGCCGCGTCCACCATCGAGGGCCCGGCGGCGGCGTTCTGCCGGGTCGGCGCCCGCCGCCTGTCCGCCGCCGAGTCCGGCCTGGTGACGCGCGGTCCGGACGCCGCCGAGGCCCTCCGCCTACTGCGCAACTACGCCTGAGCGCCCGCCCGCGTCTGATCACTCACCGGCGTCCGGGCCAGCAGCACTGTGGAGATCAGGCCGAACACCGCCGCGCCGATGAAGATCAAACCCGGTCTCCCGTACGCCAGCAGGCCGCCGAACGCCGCCCCCGCGAGCACCGGGACGACGGTCTCTGCGATCGCGCCGACGCCGGTCAGCGCACCCTGGACGGTGCCCTGTTCCGCGTCGCCGATGCCCCGCGAGATCCACGACTGGACGGCCACCCCGCCGACCGCGCCGAGCACGCCGACGCCCTGCAGCAGGTAGAGCATCCACGGCGCGGTCACGAACGCGGTGCCGGCCAGCGACACCACCCCGATCGCGCCGCCGAGCACCGCGGCGCGCTTCTCGCCGAGCCGCTCCACCAGCCGCCCGGCCGCCCGGGCCTGGAAGATCGCCCCGGCGAGCGCTCCCGCGGCCATCACGGCACCGACGTGCGCGGTCTGCCACCCGAACCGGTAGGTGAGGAAGTACGCCCAGGTCGCCTGGAAGATCATCCGGTCCACGTCGGCGCAGAACCGGGCCTGGACGAGACGGCCGAGCACCGGCCGCCGGGCGACGGTGCGGATCGCGGTGAACGGGTTCGCCAGCCGCAGGCTCAACGGCGTCTTCCGATCACCGGGGCGGGACTCCGGCAGCACGAACCAGCCGTAGGCGGCGTTGGCGAAGGCCAGTCCGCCCGCGACGTGGAACGGCAGCGTGACGTGGACGGCGCCGAGCAGCCCGCCGATCGTCGGCCCGGCCACGAACCCCGCCCCGAACGCCGCACCGATCAGCCCGTACGCCCGCGCCCGCTGATCCGGGGCGGTCACGTCGGCGATGTACGCGTTGACCACGGTGACCGTACCGGCGCAGGCGCCCGCGAGCCCGTGGAAGACGAGCAGCGTCCAGGGCCCGGTCGCCGCCGCGTGGGCGAGCCAGTCGACGCCGAGACAGGCCAGCGAGACCAGGAGCACGGGCCGCCGCCCGTACCGGTCGGAGAGCCGCCCGAGCAGCGGCGCGGCGAGGAACTGCAGCAGCCCGAAGAGCGAGCCGAGCAGCCCGGACCAGCGAACGCCGCCGACGGCGCTCCCGGTGATCGACTCCATGAGCCGGGGCAGGATCGGCACGACCAGCCCGAGCCCGAGCATGTCGACGAAGACGGTGACGAGAAGAAACCAGAGGGCGGGTGCCCGGCGCATGTGAAGCTCCCGAGTCGGTGAGTAGGGCAGAGCCCCCTCCCGACTCGGGCAGCCTCACCAGCCTGCCGCAAGCACGGAGGATCAGATTATCGGTGCCGTCAAATCATTTTTTCGTACCGGATTTTCCGGGCGGAATCCCGCCGTATTCGGCCGCGGGTCAGGGTTTGCGGGCGACCGCCCCGTACATCGCGATGTCCCGGTCCTCGATGCCGGCGGGTTCGGTGCCGTCCGGGCGCCACTTGTGGACCTGGACCAGGCCCGGCTCGACGAGTTCCAGGCCGTCGAAGAAGGAGAGGGCGGTGGCGCGGTCGCGGAAGATGAGCTTCTCGCCGAGGCGGTTGTACTCCTGCTGGACCTTGGCGAGCGGGACCGGGTCGAACTCGTCGGTGGCGATCGACATCGCGAGGTAGCTGCCCGACGGGAGGACGTCGAGGACCTGGCGGACCACCCGGAGCGCCTCGGCGTCGTCCTCGATGAAGTGCACGATCGCGATCAGGAGCAGGCCGACGGGTTGCTTGAGGTCCAACGTACGGGAGAAGTCGTCTGAGGAGATGATGGTTTGTGGATCACGCATGTCGGCGTCGATGTAGGCGGTGCGGCCCTGGGCGGTGCCCATCATCAGCGCCCGCGCGTGCGACAGGACCAGCGGATCGTTGTCGGTGTAGACCACCTGCGACGTCGGGTCGACCGACTGGACGATCTCGTGCAGGTTCGGCGACGTGGGCAGGCCGGTGCCGATGTCGAGGAACTGGCGGATCCCGCGCTCGGCGGCGAGGTAGCGCGCCACCCGGTGCATGAAGAAGCGGTTGGCCTGCATGTGCACGCGCAGCGCGGGCCATATCGTCAGCGAGTTCTCGCCGGCCTCGCGGTCGGCGGCGAAGTTGTCCTTGCCGCCGAGGATGTAGTCGTAGATGCGCGCGCCGTGCGCCCGATCGGTCTGCAGATCGCCACCGTTACGGTCCACCCAGATCCCTCCATAAACCGACATGTCACTCGTGTGGGTGATCCTACACAGATGGCCCACACGAGCGACATCCACTATGGAAGGTCAGGCCACGCCCGGGTCAGGCGAGCAGCGCGGCGACGTCGGCGCGGACCGTCTCCAGGGTCGGGTAGAACGCGTCGCCCGGGCACTCGGTGGCGCCCGCGCCGATCTTGTTCCAGTCCCGGTGGCCCTGGATCACGTCCACCTCACCGGTCTTCAGGTTGACCGGGTTGAGGTAGGTGACCCGGCCCGCCGGGTCCACGTCGATCGCCGCGGCGAGCAGGGCGAGCACCTTGACCAGCGACTCCGGGGCCGCGTCGGTCGGCTGGATCGAGGTGAACCGGCCGAGCAGCACGATGCCGATGTTGCCGGCGTTGAACTGGCCGACGTGCGCGCCGTTGGTCATCTGCGGCCGGCCGTCGGCGTCCGGGTCCGGGCCGAAGACCGGCAGGCCGTCGGCGCCGGAGACCCTGCCCTCGTAGACCACGCCCTGCTCGTCGATGAGCAGCTGGTAGCCGACGTCGCCGTAGCCGTCCACCACGCAGTCGTCGTAGTAGACCGCGCGGACCGTGGCCGCCGGGTCCGGGTCGTCGTTGTGCGCGTAGACGCCGGTGTGGTGCACGGTGAACACCTGCGAGGGGTAATAGACCGCCGGCCAGGTCTCGGTGGTGCCGTCCGCACTGAACCGCAGTGACTCGTCGGCACCCCACGCGGCCCGCGACAGGTAGGCCGGGAGCAGACAATCGGCCGTCGCCAGGCCGAGCGCCGGGATCCGGTCCGACGAGGCGGCGGCGAGCGCGCCGGCCGGGCCGTCCACGGTGTTCAGCTCGGTGACCGCGGCGGCGCTGCCGTCGGCGGTCTGCACCTCGTAACCGGTGACGTCGCGGGCCAGGATCAGCGACCGCTTCCCGGTGGGCGCGGCGACGTCGTCCCGGCCGCCGGCGCAGGAGTTCAGGTCGACCCAGTCGCCCCACCCGGCGCTCGTCTGCAACCGGACCGCCGCGGCGGCCGAGGAGACCACCGAGAGGTGGGTGAGCGTGAAGTCGGCGACGTTCGTCCGGGTGCTGCTCTCGATCCGCGGCCGCCGGGTGGCGAGCGTGGCGGGGATCCGCACTCCGGTCGCGGCGCTCGTGCCCTCGCCCGCGAACGCGGTCGCGCCCGCCGCGGCGGCCAGGCCGAGCCCACCCAGTCCGGTCGCCCCGGCGAGCAGTTTCCGACGTGAAACCATGCCGCATTGCCTCCCTTGTCTAGAACGCCAAGGAAGCTAGGAAGATCACCATTGCGGGCACCATGCCAGTCGATGCCCATCCGGTGTCCACTTCGCAGGTTTCCGCACCGTATCGGACTACATTGACGACGATGCTTACCTATCTCCCCGAGAGCCGCAAGGGGCGCATCCTCGGACTGGGGATCGGGGTCAGCGCGATCGGCTCCGGGGCGTTCCTCGGCAGCTCGGTGCTCTACTTCGTCGGGACGGTGGGCTTCCCCGCCGCGCGGGTGGGGCTGGCCCTCTCGGTGGCCGCGGTCTGCGGGATCCTCAGCCCGGTGCCGGTGGGCCGGCTGGCCGACCGTGTCGATCCGGCCCGCCTCTACCTGCTGCTCGTGGTGCTGCGCGGCCTGGTGTACGCCGGTTTCGCGCTGACCGGAAGCTATCCCGTCTACCTGGTGCTGGCCTGCGTGGCGACCGCGCTGGACCGGGCCTGCTCGCCGCTGCAGCAGCTGGTCGTGGCCCGGGTGGCCGGGGACGAGGGCCGCACCCGGGCGCTGGCCTCGGTGAACTCCCTGCGCAACGCCGGCTCGGCCACCGGCTATCTGCTCGCGAGCCTGATGCTGGGCCTGGGGCTGGGCGCCGCCGGTTTCCGAGGGCTGTTCCTGTTCAACGCGGCCACCTTCCTCGTCATTGCTTCCACCCTTCTCCGGGTACGGGGTGCCGAAGCCGGAAGAGCCCCGGCGCCCGGACACGGACCACTCCGGGATCGGCGGTACATGGCGCTCGCGATCGGCAACGGCGTGATGAACGTCTACCAGTCGGTCCTGTTCGTGCTGATCCCGGCGTGGATCGCCGTCGCCCACGACCTGCCCGCCGTCGTCGCCCCGCTGCTGCTCGGCCTGAACGCGGGCCTGGCCATCCTGACCCAGGTACCCGCCGCCCGGCTGGCCCGGGGCCGTGCCCCGACCCGGCGGGCGATCGTGATCGCCACGGCGCTGCTGGTCGCCGGAAGCGTCACGCTGACCGTCGCGGTGCTGGCCGGCGCACCGGTGTGGTGGGTGATCGCCCTGCTCGGGGTCGCCGTGGTGGCGTTCACGCTGGGCGAGAGCTTCCAGTCGGTGGCGGCGTACGAACTCTCGTTCGCGCTGGCCCCACCCGATCGCCGGGGCAGCTACGTGGCGGTCTTCCACGCGTCCCAGTACGCCCAGCAGACCCTGGGCCCGGCGGTGATGACGGCGGCGCTGCTCCCCGCCGGCCCGGGGTGGTCGGCCCTGGCCCCGGTCTTCGTGATCGGCGCCGCCGCGATGTGGTGGGGCTCGTCCCCCGCGCTTCTCAGCCGTGGACGGTCACCCTCGTACGGTGCAGCGTCGGCTTGTCGATCTCGTCGAGCACCGCGACGGCCAGGTCCGCGTCGGAGAGGACCCCGTCCACCGCCGCGTCCCCGACCCGGTAGCGCCCCGACCGCGGGCTGTCCAGCAGCAGCCGGGGAGGCGGCGTGAGCATCACCCAGTCGGTCGCCGTGTCCGCGGCGCGCAGCCGGTCGAGCCCGGCGGTGTGCGCCCGCGCGAACGGCTGGAACTCCTCCGGCAGCGGCCAGGCCTCCGCGCCCGGCAGGTTGCTGAAGAGTCCGATCGCGATCAGGCGCGGCACCCCGGATGCCAGCAGCGCCCCGGCCGCCCTGCTGAAGAACTCCGGATCCAGGTCGAGCCGGGCGAGCTCCTCCGGCCCGGAGGCCGGGCTCACCGCGTTCACGGCCGCGTCCCGCCCGTGCACCAGCCCGGCGACCGACTCCGGGTCGGTGACGTCTCCGCGTACGGCGGCCGGAAGGTCCGGATGACGCACGGCAGTCGCCTTCCCGATTCTGATCCCTTTCCCCACGGTGGATCCGGATCCTTTTCGCGCCGCTTTCGGGCTCGATGCTCTCTGCCTGGCGGAGACATTTGCCGGAAACGCGGGCGACGCTATCCTTACGCACATGGCACAGGACACCAGCCGCAAACTGAGCGTCGGCGAGATCCATACCCGAATGGGCCTGGCCGTCACCGATGAGGGGATGGCCCGTGCCCGCCAGCGGCGGCGCAAGGCCGAGCTGGCCCGCGACTCCGAGGGCCGGGCGGCCTTCCTCGCCCAGCTGCGCAGCCGCCCCGCGTGACCGAGTCCCACGACGAGGTGGGCCGCGACCACGGGCGGGCCACCGAGGCCAAGCTGGTGCTGGACACTACCGCGGTCGTCGCCTGGGTGCGCGGGTCGATCGCCGTCGGCGAGACGCTCGCGGAGATCGACGACGAGGGCGGTTACGTCGCGATCCCGCTCTGGTGCCTGATCGAAGCAGGTCACAGCACCGCGATGCTCGACCGGGAACGGCTGGACCTGCTGCTCGCCCACCCCGCAACGGCGCTGATCACCGACGACGCGGCGGACTGGGAGACGCTGGTCGCCCTGCGCACGCTGATCGGCCGCGCGGACTGTGCGGCCGCGGCGATGATCGCCCTCGACCTGGGCGTCGACGTGATGACCCGCGACGCGAGCTGGTACCGCAGCGTTGCCGGAGGCGCGATCGTGCTCGAGATCGAGGACTGACACCGCTGCCCGCGGGGTACCCCCGCACAACCGCCCGCGGGGGGCCGCCGCAACCGCCCGCGCCACGGGGTCCCACCACAACCGCACAACCGCCCACGGGGTCCCACCACAGCCGCCCGCGCCCACGCGGTCCCGTTACCGGTGACGCGCCGCCGCTGGCGCCGGGCGCGGACGGCACCGCGCTCCGCGCCGCCGTCCGCGCCCGGACTCTAACGGCGCCGCTGGTTCGCGGGGCGCCTCGCCAGTTCGGCCGTTGCGTTGAAACCCGGCGCGATCTCGCCGACGCAGTGCTCGGCCTCCTCCACCGGCACACCCTCGGCGAGCAGGTGGACCAGCACATCGCCCGGTTTGCGTAGCCCGCCGGGAACCGCGCCGCCCCGGACCACGCTCATGCTCCCGTCGGCCCGGCGCAGGTCGATCCGGTAATGCTCGCCGTCCCGCACGATGTGCACGGCGGTCACCGGGCTGTCCGCTGGATAGGTCACCAAATCATCGTACTCACGGACCAATCCGGCCCGACGTCCGGAGCCTCGCTCCTTTAAGTTAATCGATCATCACAAATTCATGTGACGTTCCGGACCGGAAGAAAGCGGCACAGAAAACGGCGATGGATATGGATCTGGCCGAATTCGAACAGGAACACCGACAGATCAACACCGAGTCCGGACCGATGGCCTTCGTGGACCACCCACACCGAGCCAGCCACCCCCGCACGCCCCACCCACCGCCCGCGCCAGACCGGCCCGGCCCGCCGCACCCACCGCCCGGGCCGCGAGCGGCCGGTCGGGCGACCCGGCCGGACAGCGCCGTGTCGCCTCGCCCATCAGGCCCGGCGCCCGATCCGGATCATCGAGCGCGCGAGGTCAGACCGGGTCCGTGCCAGCGCTCGGGACCGCTGCAGAACCGGGGTCAGATCCGGCGACCGGAGCCACCGTAGAGCCGGAGCCGGCCGTGAGATCCGGGTCGGGTGGGGGGACACGGCGCATCCGCAAGCCGGCCATGCTGGCGCCGAGCAGGGTGATGCCGGAGATCAGCATGACGCCGCCCGCGCCGAGCGAACCGTCGGTCACGTCGTACAGGAACTCGGGGACGACCAGCGTCGCCGCGATGACCCCGCCCGCGAGCACGACCCACTCCCGGACCCACACGTAGGCGCCGAAGCACACGACCGCCATCAGCAGCGTCGGAAGGTACTTGACCAGCCCCTCGGCGGTGAGCATCAGCTGCGACCCGATCACCCCGTAGCTGACCGCGATCGCCAGCGCGAACCGGCGCTCCACCACCCAGTGCCGCCAGTACAGCACTGCCCAGAGAACGCCGAGCCCGATCATCCCGAGCCCGAAGTCCACGGTGTCGTCGACGTTCAGCAGGTCGACCAGCGAGAGCAGGATCGCCAGCGCGCCGACCGCCATGCCGAGCTGCCCGAGCGCACTGCGGGCCAGCAGGTATCCCGCGGTCACCACCAGCGTCGCCGCGATCGACGCCATCAGCCACTCGGCCGGCACGACATCGTCGAGCGCCGCGTCCATCCCGAACCCGGCGGCGATCGCCGCACCGGTCATCAGCGTGCTGGAGAGCCGCCGTCGCACCTCGTCGTCACGCCGCAGAACGACGCCGCCGCCGAAGAGAACCACTGTCAGGATCCCGAGCACGGTCACCCGGCCCGATCGCCCGACCATGTCCCAGGTCTCCGCAAGAAACAGCAGGATCGCCCCGACCAGCAGCGACGCCCCGAGATAGCCCGCGATCTCCCCCAGCCTGCGGCGAACGCTCTCCGGTTTCGGCGCCTCCCCCGGCTTGCCGTACTCGCTCAGCACCGCGTCAGCCTGCGCCCGGTCCAGTGTTCCCCGTTCGACAAGCCGCCCCAGCGCATCCGCCAGTCTGCCGCTCTCCTCCACACCCACCCCTTTATCGGCTCACGCTAATACACCCCCACGACGTCGCCCTTCAGCCTTTCACTCACCCCGCGTCTGGCCGTCCGCATCGATTCCGGGCTTTTCCCGTACGCATTCACCTCGGCCGGCCCCGCACGTCGCCGGGGGCGAGATAGAGGGCGGCCGCACGGCGATGTCGCGAACGCTTCTTCACCGAAGCCGCCCGAAGGCAAGGTCGGCGTCGGCCACTGCCTCGGGGTGGACGTCGTCCGCCGTCCGCCCGTCGGCGATCTTCTGCCAGTTGGCCCGGGACAGCACCCGATGGACGGCGAGCGCCAGCGCCGCCCGCAGCCGCCCCTCGATGCCGTCGCCGAGAACGTCGGCCAGCGCCTGCTCGTCCTCCACCATGTACTGGTTCAGGCGGCCGGCCAGACTCGGCGTACCGAAGACCAGCCGGTGAAATGCGATCACCTGAGGGTGATCGTTGAGCCCGGTGACCGGGTCGCGCCGGTCCAGCCCCGCCCGGAAGTGCCCGTGCAACGCCTCCATCGGCGGCACCCCGGCCGGGCGTTCCCGGACGACCCGCGCGGACTCCCCGTGGTGATCGGCGAACCGGTGCAGCACCAGATCCTCCTTGCTGGGGAAGTAGCGGAAGAGCGTCGGCTTGGAGACCTCCGCCGCCGCGGCCACGTCGTTGATCGAGACCACGTCGAACCCCCGGGCCAGGAACAGATCGATCGCCGCGCCGGCGATGCCGTCCCTGGTCCGCGCCTTCTTACGGGCCCGCAGCCCGGTCTCCTCATTCACGCAACCACAGTAACATAAAAAACCCGGTTGCGTTTGTGACCGAGTAACGCTTTCATGGACGCATGACAGACGTACTCGTGGTCGGAGCCGGGCCCACCGGGCTCACCCTCGCCGTCGACCTGGCCCGCCGCGGCGCGGCCGTCCGCATCATCGATCGCGGTCCCACGTTCCCCACCGGCTCCCGCGGCAAGGGCTTGAGTCCCCGTTCGCTCGAGGTCCTCGACGACCTGGGCGTGGCCGACCGGATCTCGGCGTCCGGGGTGACCCACCTGCCGCACCGGAAGTATCAGGGCACCGAGGTGACCGCCGAGGTCGACCCGGAGGCGGGCATCGTGCCCACACCCGGCGTCCCCTATCCGACCACGGTGCTGATCCCCCAGTGGCGGGTCGAGCAGATCCTGCGCGACCGCCTCGCCGAGTTCGGCGTCACCGTCGAACTCGGCACCGAGCTACGAGCCTTCCACCAGCACGCCGACGGCGTCACCGCCACGATCAGCGGCGCCGACGGGTCGGCCGGCGCGGACACTCCCGCCGTCGGCGCCGGCGGTACGGCCGACGGCGCGGTCCGGAGCAGCACGCCCGGCGGCATGATCCGGGACGGCGCGGTCCGGGACAGCACCGCCGACGACATGGTCCGGGACGGCACGGGCCGGGACAGCACCGCCGGCGGCGCGGTCCGGGACAGCACGATCGAGGCGCGATATCTGGTCGGGTGCGACGGCGGGCGGAGCACCGTTCGGCGGGCGCTCGGGCTGGCCATGCGCGGGGAGACGCCGGATGTGCAGCTGATGGCCGTCGGGGATGTCGAGGTGGAGGGGCTGAGCCGCGACGTCTGGCACCAGTGGTTCGCCGGCGGCGAGGCGATGATGCTCTGCCCGCTGCCCGGCACGAGGTCGTTCCAGGTGCAGGCCTCGCATGAGCTCGACGCGGAGGGCGTCCCGCTCGCGCCCACCCTGGAGCGGTTCCAGCGGACCTTCGATCGCGTCACCGGTGTGCCCGGGGTTCGGCTGCACAACCTGACCTGGCGATCGACCTACCGTGTCAACGTTCGCATGGTCGACCGGCTCCGCAGCGACCGGGTCTTCCTCGCCGGCGACGCCGCCCACATCCACCCGATCGCCGGTGGTCTCGGGATGAACATCGGGATCCAGGACGCCTACAACCTCGGCTGGAAACTCGGCCTGGTCCTCGCCGGGCGGGCCTCCGACGCGCTGCTCGACACCTACGAGGAGGAGCGGCTCCCGATCGCGAGCCGGCTCCTCGACATCACGTCCGAGCGGCTCGCCGTGGTCCTCGACGCGGTGAAGCAGAGGGGCGGCGGGATCGACGCCGTCGCCACTCCCGAGCTGACCCAGCTGGCCGTCAACTACCCGTGGAGTCGCCTCTCGCGCGACCGCACCGCGAAATCCACCGCGATCCGCCCCGGCAACCGGGCACCCGACGCGTCAGGCCGACTGTTCGACCTCTTCCGCGGGCCGCACTTCACCCTGCTCCACGTCCCGGCCAAGGCCGCTCGCACGCCCGGGGTGGAACAGGCGACCACCGGATCCAGGCTGGAGGTGGAACAGGCAACCACCGCATCCGGGCTGGAGAAGGCGGCAACCGCATCCGGGGCGGCGCAGACCACCAGCACACCCACGGTGAAGGAGGCCGTCACCGTGTCCGGGCTTGCCGTCGTCCACTCGCACGTGGTCGAGCCCGATGGGCACGTGACGGCCGCCTACGGCACCGGCGTCCAGGTCCTGGTCCGGCCGGACGGGTATGTCGCCATGGTCGCCGAGGACACCGACAAATCCGCGGTCGACGACTACCTCGGGGCGTTGTGATGCCCGTTCATCCCGCCGGCGGCGGTGTCACCGTGATGATGGCTGTTCGCCGGGCGGACCAGGGTGCGGCTGGAGGGCAGCGGCCATCCGGTCGGCCGGTTCACCCAGGCCCAGCGAGACGATCAGCCAGGACTGGTCGGCGAACCAGAGCATCACCCGGGGCATGTGCTCCACCGGCGGTGCGGGGACGGCCACGATCGAGGTGGGCGGGCACTCGAAGACCGGGAGCACCGAGCCGGAGAAGCCGTTCCGCTCGTCCTTGTCCTGAGTATTCGATACGAGCTTCCAGAGGGAGGTGCCCAGACCGACACCGATGCGCAGCAGTTGCCGCAGCGGCTGGCCGGGCGTGTAGTGCGAGCCGGACGCCGGCTCCGGATCGGCGAACAGCACCACACGCTGGTCGGTGCGGGCGACCCAAGCCGGGCGATGGCCGTAATCCATGGTCGCGTGGCGGTTGAGCACGTCGAGCAGGTGACCGGCCTGGCTGTTCTTGACGCCGCAGAAGATGTGGCCGTATCTGCGGGCGATCTGCTCCTTGCCCATCAGCGTGGACGGGGAGTAATCCTCCTGTGGGATGCCGAGCGCGGTCGAGAACAGCGCCCAGCCGACGCCCTCCTCGCGGGCCGCCCTGGTGAAGCCGGCGAAGGGGTTGAGGCTGTTGAGCACGTCGCCGGGGGTCGGCGGCGGCTCCTCCAGGCCCGGCGAGCGGAGCAGCATGCTGTGCGCGAGCAGCCGTTCGCCCGGGCGCAGCACGGCCCGGATGGCCTCGCCCGCCCGGCGCTGGTCGTCCGCCAGCACCGCCGTGCTGGCCCCGGCCTGCGGGTTGGCCCCGGCCTGCGGGTTCGCCCCGGCCTGCGGGTTCGCCCCGATGGACGGATGGGGCGCGCTCGCTCCGGGCGGCGGGTTCTCCGCGTTCGGGCCGGTGGGTGCGTTCGGCGCGTCCGTCAAGGCGGTGTCCTTTCGCTGTTCGGGGCGGCGCGCAGGGCGCCGGCCCGGAGGATCGTCGGTCGAGTAGGGACGTCCGTTGAACAGAAGATGTCCGTTGAACAGAAGACGTCTGCCGAGCAGGGGCGTCCGTTGAGCAGAAGACGTCTGTTGAGCAGGAGACGTCTCGAGCAGGGACGTCCGTCGAGCTTGGGATGAAAGGGGATGGTGCCCGAGCCCTGGGATTCGACCCGGGTGTCAGTCAGGAAGGTATTCGCGGGCCTTCTGGATGTAGGGGTCGACGGTTTCCTTGGCCTTGTCCACGTAGGGGTCGACCGTCTCCTCGACCTTGTCCAGGTACGGGTCGGCCTTGTCCGCTATGGGGTCGACGTATTCGCTGATCTTCTGGCGCATCGGGTCGTCGTTGCCGTCGATGCCGCTGCGGCGGTCGTCGAACTCCTCGGCGGCGGTGTGGATGCCGTATTGGAGGATGTCGCCGGCCATGGTGGTGAAAGCGCCGAACTTGGAGTGGTTCAGGCCGGTGAGGTCGCCGATCACGCCGGAGATCTGCTTCTTGATCAGCTTGGCGGCAAACTTCTCCAGGCGGCTGCCGGCCTTCAACTCGTTGTAGACCTTGCGGAATTCCCAGAGAGCCTTACGGAGGTCGTTCAGGTACTTGACACAGCGGGCCACGAAAACCGAGGACGTCGCCGGGGCGGCACCGCCGAGAAAGCCCACCTCGGAGGCGCCGAGCGTTTCCGGGGCCAGGATCTGCGCGACGATCCACTCGACGATCAGCCACTCGACGAGTTCGCGGATCGTGTCCTGGAGGAGCTGCTCGTAGGCGGAGAGCAGCTCGGCGATCTGCTCCATCGTGCGGGCCGTCTCGCGCATGCGCTTGGCGACGTCGCGGAGGTGCTCCTCGGTCTCGGTCAGGCTCTTCTGCGCGGCGGTGCCGGCGTCGCCCTTCCACCGGGTGGCGAGCGTCTGGCGCTGACCGGCCAGGTCACCGGCGACCTTCTCCACCTCGGCGGCGACCGCGTTCCAGGCCTTGGACTTCGCCTGGAGCTGGTCCGGGTCGCCGATGGCCAGTTCGAAGACCTCGATCAGCGGCTGGACGAACGGCCACAGGATGGCGTCCATGACATTGTTGACCGCGTTGACCAGGCCGCCGGCCCGGTTGGCGACGAACTGGGCGCCGTCGACGACCGTGGTGGCAACACCGTCGCTCACAGGATCTTCCCGAACTCGTCGGCGTGCTTCTCGTCCGTGGTCCGGTACGCGGCGGCGTTGGACTCCAGCAGCGCGGCGGCCCGTTCGAGCAGCGCGGCGCCCTCGGCGATCTCCCGGATCGACTCCTCCAGCTGCTGCTGGTAACCGTCGTTCAGGCCGACCAGATTGCCGATCTGACCGTACGCGTCACTGGTGACCGCGCCCTCCTGGAGCTTCGCCACCTGGGCCTGCAGCGTCGTGCCGCCGGCCCGGATCGCGACGGCGGCCTCGTCCAGCACGTCGGGGTCGACCTCGAAGCTCATCGCGCACCACCGTTTTCGCGACCGAACTGCGGTGATCCGGCGGCACGGACGGAGTGCGGTGAGCGAGGCCCGCTCGTGGACTGCCGGTTGCCGTTCTCGCGGCTGAACTCGCGCAGGGAGGTGCGGGCGGAGTCGAGCTCCTGATCGTCCGGGGTGTCGTAGTCGGCGAGGCGGGCCGTCAGGTCGATGCGGTCGCCGACGATCGGCTGCAGGGTCGCGCTCAGGGCCTCGGCGCCGTTGCGGGCGGCCTCGTGGATCGTCGCGACGATCGCGTCGGCGAGGTCCTCCGGGGCCAGGCGGTAGGCGGTGCGGCCCAACTCCAGCGAACGGATCATCCCGGACGGTGCGACCACGGCGCGCACCTCGCCGCCGGGTGAGGAGGCCTCCCCGCTGATCTCGGTGAGCTCGTCCCGGATGTCTTTGATCTTCTCGAGGCGGGACATGGTGTCCTGCACCGTTCGTGCCAGCCAGTCGGTCGACGTCTCGCGTTCCATGTGTTCCTCCCCGTTGTCCCGCGAACCGCCGCCATGGTAACCGCGTGTCGCCGCAGGTCCGACGGGTGCTGGTCGATCTTCGGGGCGGGGCCAGCAAAGATCACTTTACGTGCTTCCTGTGATCACCCTGAGAAGCGACTGAGTGCGGTACGGGCGTCCACGAGCGAGGTCGGCCAGGAGAGGATGGATACGAGCGGCACGAGCGGCGGGGATGTGGGCTCGGCAGCCGCTGACGGGTCGGGAGAGAGCGTCAGCGGCTGCGGGAGCGTTACCGGCCGCGGGAGCGTTACCGGGGCTGGTTCTCCATCGGGGCCGGGAGCGCGGCCGTCAGCAGGTCGACCTGGGAGCGGACCTCGGGGACCGCGGTCGCCTCCCAGAGGTTGCCGCGGCGCAGGGGGCCGACGATCCAGAGGTTCGGCTGGATGCGGCCCAGGGCGTCGATCGCGCGGCCGTCCGGGTCGGCGTCCAGGCCCATGCCGTGCGGGCCCGGGCGGACCTGGCCGTCGGCGAGCAGGGCGGCGATCAGCGGGGTCGCGGCGGCCGGGAGCGGGCCGGGGCCGGTGCAGGTGATCACCGCGCCGTAGCGGAGCGGCGGGGAACCCTCGACGTGGACCGTCAGGCCGCCGTCCTCGTGCGGGACGACGGAGAGCAGGCGGCCGGGGCGTACCCGGAAGAGGCCCTTGTCCTCGAGGTCGGCGATGCGGGCGGCCACCGTGGGAGCCATGCGGTGCCGGTGGACCTCCCAGAAGCGGTGGCAGTGGCGGAGGAAACGCTCCTGTGCGGGCTGATCGAGAGCGGTCCAGAGGCGGTCGGCCTGGGCGCGGACGGCGTCCATCACGGCGGTCCAGTCGGCACCGGCCTGGACGGCGGCGCGGACCCGGCGGATCAGCGGGGCCAGCGTGCGGCTGGAGGGAAGAGCCAGCGTGACGGCGGGGGCGGGCAGCTCGGGGTGGGTCAGCGGGAGCAGGCCACGGCGGGACAGGGCCTCGACCGGGGCGCTCCGGCCGTCCCGGGTGAGGGTCAACGCCACGTCGACGGCGGTCAGACCCGTTCCGAGCAGCAGCACCGGCTGGTCGGCGGGGATCGCGTCGAGCGCGCCCTTGGCCCACGGGTCGGCGACGAACTCCACGCTGCGCAGCGCGTCCTCGCTGATGCCGGCGGGCGGGCGCGGCGGGGCGCTGCCGACGGCGAGCACCACGTGGTCGGCGCGGACCTCGGCGCCGTGGTCGTCGGTGACCAGGAAACCACCGGCGTCGGCGCGGATCGAGGTGGCCATCGCGATGGTGTGGCGCAGGCGGGCACCGGCCTCGGCGGCGGTCGCGGCGTACTGGGCGGAGAGGTAGTCGCCGAAGCGGACCCGGGGCAGGAAGTCGGTGGCCTCGAAGAGCAGCCCCCGCTCGCGGCACCAGCGGACCAGGTGCCGGGGATCGGCGGAGTCGGCGCTCATCGCCCCGGCGCGGGAGTTCAGCAGATGCCAGGGTTCGGCGGCCCCGTACGCGACGCCACGACCGGGCGAAGATTCGGGGGCGATCAATGTTGTCCGCCATGTGGTACGGCGGAGGATGGCGCGGGTGGCGAGCGCACCGGCCGCCCCGCCGCCGATGATCGTGACAACGCCGGCATGGGAGTCGGAGAGCTCCGCGAGAGCCGGTTGGCGGACGACGGTGCTGGTCACGAGCGCACCGCCGTCCATCGACACGTGGTGCTGCAGAGTGGCGGCATCGGTTCCTCCCGGGGTTCCCGACCGGCACTGGTCGGCGTGGTTCGTCTGTCGGCCGGCGTTGTGCGACCTTATCCGGCGGCGGTGGAGCCTCCGTGCGGCCCCAGCAAACCATATATCCTCTCTGCTTTATAGGCTATCCGACCTGTGAGTTCTCCTTGATCATTTCTTGTCGCCCGGCGGTAGGTCGACCCTCATCGAAAGTCTTCCGTAGAAACCCCCGGCTTCAACCGTGGGGAGGAAACGGACTCCCTGCGGAGCAGGACAAGGAAAGCCGGTTCGCCGCCACGGCGAATCCGGCGTCCCACCCGCGCGGGGTCCACGTGGACAGATGTGCTAAATTTTCAGGCGTCCGGTCGGTGAGAACCAAACCGATCGGAGTGAACGAGTGTTGTCGAGGTTTTGCCACGGCGGAACGTGACCGTGCCAGTGCTGACGACGTGAGACATGCGGTCGGCCACCCTGCGGGGCGGCGGGTCGGGTGCGGTCTGAGCTGGGAAATCCCCCGGATTTATCCGTGGGGATGGCGTTAAGAAGGTCCACCACCTCAACTGCGGCACGATGCGCCCGCCCGCGACGCCCGACGGGCTGATCTGTCATGTCCTCCTGGCCGAGGGCCCGGACGGCCTGGTCCTGGTCGACACGGGGTTCGGGCTCCAGGACATCGCCGACCCCGCACGGCGCCCTCGGACCGGCCCGCCACCTGATCCGGCCGGTGTTCTCCCTCCGCAGAGAAAAGGCGCGGGGTGCGGGGTGCGGGGTGCGAAGGTGGGGGCGGACGCTGACAGCGTGACCGCTCACGCACGTCGCCCCGGAGGGCTTCGCGGTCTGGACGCGTCAGCGGCCAGCGAAGCTCTCCGGGGCCCTCGGCGGGAGCGGCGGTCTGTACCCACCACTCGGCTGCGACAGGAAGTTGATCCTGAGGGGTCAGCTCATCGAGAAGCTGGGGTGCGGGGGCTGGTTGTAGGCGGTGTTCTGCCAGGCCACGGCCTCGCGGTACATGCGGTCCTGCATCAGGGAGACGTGGGAGATGCTCGTCGAGTCCGTCGTCGAATAGATGCGGAGCGCGGTGTTGTCCGTTGTCGGCCAGATGACCTCCTCGCGCCAGTCGCCGAGGATGTCGGCCTGCAGGGACGGGGTGGCCTTGGTGCTGTTGTTCGAGTGGACGCCGCTGGCGGTGAGCAGGCGGGTGTCGGCGGAGGTGCCGTACTTGTCGATGTGGGTGTCGTCGAGCAGTTCGCGCTGAGCGTCGCCGTCCCACCAGATGACGAAGTTCGTGCTGGACGGCTTGCGACCGATATTGACACCCGCGGCGCTGTACAGGCCGCTGACCGCCGAGGACCAGGACTCGGCGCCGGCGCTGCCCGCGTAGATGTCGTCCGAGACGCCGCGGCCGTTGTCGCAGCCGCAGGACGCGTTGGACCAGATGATCGCGCCGGTCTTGGCGTCGGCCATCCACGCGGCGAGCTTGCTGGTGTCCTCGTCGACCTTGAAGATCTCCAGGCCGGAGCGGCTCGGGATCAGGTCGCCCACGTGGTACGCGTCGCCGTGGCCCTGGCCGTTGACCCAGAGGCCGTAGCCGTTGTCGTCGACCGCCATCGCGCCGTAGAGGATCTCGTCCTTGCCGTCGGCGTCCACGTCGGCGATGGAGAGCTGATGGTTGCCCTGGCCGGTCCAGGCGGAACCGTTCGTCGACGAGTTGCTGTCGAAGGTCCACTTCCGGGTCAGCGCGCCGTTGCGGTAGTCCCACGCGACGATCACCGAGCGGGTGTAGTAGCCGCGCGCCATGATGATGCTCGGGTACGAACCGTTGATGTACGCGGTCCCGGCCAGGAACCGGTCCACCCGGTTGCCGTAGCTGTCACCCCAGGAGCTGACGGTCCCGCGCGGGGGCACGTAGTCCGCGGTCGCCATCGCCTTGCCGGTCTGCCCGTTGAAAACGGTCAGGTACTCCGGGCCGGAGAGGATGTAACCCGACGAGTTCCGGTAGTCGGCGGTCGAGCTGCCGATCACCACGCCGGTCCCGTCGACGGTGCCGTCGGCGGTCTTCATGACCACCTCGGCCTTCGAGTCGCCGTCGTAGTCGAAGACCTGGAACTGGGTGTAGTGCGCGCCGGCCCGGATGTTCTTCCCCAGGTCGAGGCGCCACAGCCGGGTGCCGTTCAGCTCGTACGCGTCGATGTAGACGTCGCCGGTGTACCCGGACTGCGAGTTGTCCTTCGAGTTCGTCGGATCCCACTTGAGCACGATCTCGTAGGCGCCGTCGCCGTCCAGGTCACCCACGGACGCGTCGTTCGCGGTGTACGTGTAGGAGACGCCGTCGGGGGTGGTTCCGCCGGACGGCGCCTGGATCGGGACGTCCTGGTACGCCGCGGCGAGCGAGACCGTCGGGTCGGCGGCGGACGCGAGCGAGACGCCGTCGCTCACCGGGCGCACCGTGTAGGTGGCGCCGACGGGTGCTCCGGCGTCGGTGAAGTTGGTGCCGCTCGTGGTGTCGACCTTGGTCGAGCCGCGGTAGACGTCGAACGTCACGTCCGCGGGGTCGGACTTCAGCAGCCGCCAGGAGAGGAAGTTGCCGGTGGTGGTGCGGAGACTGATCAGGCCGCGGTCGAGGTTCTCGGTGGTGCTGGTCGTGTCGGCCGCCGCGGTGGTCGCCGGTGCGACGACCAGGCCCGCGAGCAGGAGTGCCGTGGCTACGCCGGGTAAGACGCGCATGGGGATTCCCAACATGGTCGGGGACGGGGGATGACGTGTTCGGCGCGACGAGGGGGATGCGCTGAATACGTTTTCCACGGAATCCGCAGTCTATCGATGGTTACAAATGCAAACAAGCGGAAACACGCGCGGAACCGAGGAGCATGGCCCGGCCACGAGCGGTGATCCGTTCCCGCCACCGGTCGATCGAGTCCGCGAGGGGGCCGGGGCCACCGGCGGCGTGCACCTGGGCGATCACCGCCGCGATCCGGTCCAGGGGGTAGCCGCCGCGGCGCAGCAGGTGAGCCAGGTCGGCGTCCCGGACGTCCTCGGGCGAGTAGGACCGCGCGGTCCGCACCCGGACCGGGGCGAGAATGCCGGCGCGCTCCCAGGTGCGCAGCGTGGCCGGGGTGATGCCGAGCCGGTGGGCGAGGGCGCCGATCGGGATCGGCCCTCCCGGAGTCGGTGCGGCGGCCGCGGCGACCTGCTCCAGGGTCTCCCGGTCGCGCTGGAGCTGCACGTGCGCCGCGTCGATCACGGCCAGGGCCGCCGGGAGGTCGTCGCGGAGGATCGCCCGCATGATCTCCCCCGCCGGGCCGTAGCCGAACCCGGGGATGAGCGCGACGTAGGCGGCCAGCGCGGCCCGGTGCTCCTCGGTGTAGATCCGGTAGCCGCTCGCGGTACGGGCGGCGGGCGGGATCACCCCGGCCTGCTCGTAGTTCCGGACCGCCTGCGCGGAGAGCCCGTGCGCACGCGCCAGGTCCACCGGCCGGGTTTGAGACTTCACGGGAGTTCTCCTGGGATTTCTGCACGGAAGTTTCAACGGGTGGTTCAACGATACGGTGAAGGTCATGCCTTTTGACACCGCGCTGCGGACGCTCGTCGACACCCACCGGCCGCACCTGCTCGCCCTCGGGGAGCCGTACCACGGGGAGCCCGCCTTCCCCCGCCTGCGCAACCGGATCCTGGAGACGCTCGCCGGTCTCGGCTTCCGGTCGATCGCGATCGAGTCGGACCGGGCCGCCGCGCTGGCCGTCGACGACTACGTGCAGGGCCGGCGCGACGACCTGGACCTGACGACCGGGATCAGCCACGGATGGGGCGCGCACCCGGCCACCCGCGAGCTGGTCGACTGGCTGCGGGCGTACAACGAGGGGCATCCGTCCCCCATTTCCTTCTACGGGTTCGACGCGCCCACCGAGATCACCGGTGCGCCCAGTCCCGGGCCGCTGCTGCGGTCGTTACGCGACCATCTCGGCGCCTCGGTGCCCGAACTGGACGACCTGGTCGGTGACGACGCCCGCTGGAGCGCCCCGGAGATCATGTACGACGCGGCGCGGTCGCCCGGTACGTCGCCGGAGGCCGCCGCGCTGCTGGTGATCGCGGAGGATCTCCGTACCCGGTCGGCCGGGGACGCCCGGGCCACGGTGCTCGCCACCACGGCGATCGGCCTGCTCACCTACCACGCCGCGATGGCCGAGCCGGGCACCCAGTCGGAGCGGATCGGCCGGATGCTCGCCACCCGGGACGCACTGATGGCCCGGAACCTGATGGACATCGTGGCCCTGGAACGCGACCGGGGACCGGTGCTGGCCGCGGCGAACAACGCGCACCTGCAGCGGCACCCGAGCACCTGGGACACCCACTGGGAGGGCCGGCACCTGGCGGCGCAGTGGAACGGCGCCGGGTCGATCGTGTCGCCGCTGCTCGGGGAGCGGTACGTGTACGTGGCCGGCAGTTACGGCGCGGGCCAGCCGGCGGTGGGCACCTATGAGGAACGGCTCGGCCCGCAGACCGGGATCTTCCCGCCGCCCGCCGGTCTCCGGGCCCGGACGACGGATCTGCTCGGGTACTTCCCGCTGGACGCCGCCACCGTGACCGGCTGCGAGGCGGTCCTGCACCTCGGCACCGAGCCCGGGGCGGTCGACGCGGCCCGGATCAGCGGCATGCCCGGGGTGACCGAGACCCGGATCCCCGCCGGCTCCGAGATGCCGCCGTACACCTGGGGCGACCGCTTCTTCTTCACCGGCACGGACCGCAAGCACCCGTTCGCCACGATCGTGTACCACGACATCCCGGACTTCGACACGCTCTCCGGCCTGTCCGCCCCGGACCGCTACCGCCTCAACGTCGAGGTCGGCCGCACCGAGTTCAACACCCTTTTCGGGTACGGCCCGGAGTCCTTCGCCGCGCAGCGCGCCACCATCGACTTCACCGCCGTGGACAGGTTGACGCCCCACCCGGCGTACGCGGTCCAGGGCTGGGCGAGCGTGGTCAACCCGGGCCCCTCGACGGCGGCCGAGGTGGAGCGCTTGGTGACGGCCGCCCGCATCCGCCATTCGCGCCGCTAGCACCCCGGCCTGGCCATCACGCGCTGTCGCACCGGCGTGCGGACGGCGCGTCAAAGCCGGACGTCGCGGAGCTTGCTCAAGATCCGTTCGAGGTCGCCGGGCGTCGCTCGCCGTCCGGCCCAGATCGGGCGGAGGCTATCACCGTGCCAGCGGGGAACCACGTGCGTGTGGAAGTGGGGTACCTCCTGCCCGCCGGCCTCACCGGTGGAGTTGTTGACGTTCATGCCGTCCGGCGCGAGGGCCGTTCTCAGCAGCGCGGCGACTCGGTGGACCATGTGGGACACGTCCTGATGGGTCTCGTCCGAGATCTCCCAGAGATCTCGGACGTGCCGGCGCGGAACCACCAGGCAGTGTCCCGGACTGGCCGGAGCGATGTCGAGGAACGCCAGGCAGTGTTCGTCCTCCAGAACGCGGTATGCAGGGGACTCGCCCTCGATGATCCGGCAGAAGACACATCCGTCCATACGCCAGATGATCGCACTGGACCCGACATCAGCACGAGCCGATATCCCCCGCACCGTCCGGGACCGCAGCCACGCGGTATGGAGGAACAATCGCGTGAGATCACCGCGGAAGGCACACGCGCGGTTCTGGAATGGCGGGTACGCGGAGGTGCGCGAATATCTCGACACCCTGCATGCCGCGCACGTCATCTTCGGCTCCGGGACAGGACGACGACGACGCGGAGCGCCACCCGTGGACGGAACCGCATTCCGCGTCGACGGCCCGCTGGACGGGAGGCGGAGTGCGGGGTGGTCGTACGCTCGGCTGGACCGAAAGTGGGAGGCCGGGATGGGTTTGTCGAGCCGGGAGTGCCCGGACTGTGGCCGTGGTGTCCGGGAGCCGTTCGAGAAGACGATCACCGGGCGTGAGGTCTGCCCGGACTGTGCGCGTGCCCTGTTCATGGGCTCGGCCGCCGGGGTGATCGCCGGGAACACCGGGTCCGGCTACGGGGTCTGGGCGATGCTCATGCGCAGGATCAGGCGCTCCGGCTGAGCGGCCGGGACGCCCCCGCCACCGGTCCGGCGGGGGCTGAATCCGATCAGGCCGTCGCCGTCTCCGGGGCGGACGAGGGGACGGACGGGGCGACCGGGGCGGCCGGGGACAGGACGATCGGGTCCTCGATCAGGTGGGCGTGCAGGCGGCCGACCGGCTCCAGCCAGGGCTCGTGTGGGGCGCCGTCCGGGTTCGTGCGCCAGCGCCGGGCCACCCGGCGGACGCCGATCGGGTAGATGGTCAGGGTGCCGTCGGCGGCCACGTGGAAGCGGAGGAAGGACTTCGAGTCGATGATGCCCTGGGCGGAGAAGAGCTCGTTCACGTTCACCCCGACCCGGGCGGCGAAGAGCAGGTAGACCGCGACCAGTTCGGTGCCGGCCAGGCCGGAGAGCACCCCGTAGACGATCAGCGCGGCGATCAGCGACCAGGGCCACGGCCACGCGTGCAGGGGTAGCTCCCACCAGGCCCAGGTGCCGAGCGCGGCGAGACCCAGCTGGGCCACGCCGTGCAGGAGGCCCATCATCCGGCGGCGCAGCCGGCCCTCGACCGAGTCGCTCAGGTGGGCGAACGCGTACGTGCCGGCGACCACCGCGGCGGCCAGGATGAAGAGCGGGACCAGGGCGAACTTCTGGATCGGGCTGCCGTAGCCGCTGCTGATCACGGCGCCGGCGGCGAGCATCATCGACGTGTGCACGGCGCCGAGCATGCCGATGAAGCTCGGGTTGTGCTTGGGGAGACGTCCGAAGATGCTTGCCGCGTACGCCTGGGAGAGCCGCTTGCCCGGGAACCGGGACGTGAGCCGGTACTCCTCCCGCGGCGAGGTGGTCTCGAGCGGCGGCGGGGGTACCTCGATCGTCTCCGGCAGCTGGTGGGTCGGGTACAGGTACGCCCCACCGCCGCCACAGGTGATCAGTTCCCGCTCCGCGCCGGTGTAGTGCGCGTAGTGGTGCCAGTCACCGGAGACCATCAGGCGGATCGCGGCGCCGCTCGGGGCGATCACGGTCCGCGCGAAGTAGTCCAGGGACTCGTAGACCTGGGGTACGTCGGCGCCCTGCACCCAGGTCGGGCTCGCGGACGCGATGATCACCTTGGTCTCCGGGCCGAACCCCTCCGCGACCCGCCCGAAGTACGCCAGCTGCGGGTCGTCGATGTACGTGGAGGCCTGGTCGTCGACGGCGAGCAGCCACCAGTTCCCGGGCAGTTCGACGGCGAAGTACGAGCGGGACTGCGGCAGCCGCCACCCGCCGATCCCGGAGCGCCTGGTGCCGGTGAAGAGCCGCTGGAACGCGGTGAGGCCGTCGTACCAGTCGTGGTTGCCGGGGAGCGCGTACATGCTCGGCGCGTCGCCGTCCGGCGGGGGCATCGGCAGCGCGGCCCGGTACGGCCCGACGAGGCGGTCCTCGTAGCGGTCGCTGCTCGGCGTCGGGTACACCTCGTCGCCGCCGA
This sequence comes from Actinoplanes sp. NPDC051851, assembly GCF_040681165.1. Lineage (NCBI taxonomy): Bacteria > Bacillati > Actinomycetota > Actinomycetes > Micromonosporales > Micromonosporaceae > Actinoplanes > Actinoplanes sp. NPDC051851. Next base: position 41,573 of record NZ_JBFAYF010000070.1, read on the forward strand.
GCACCAGCACCCGGCCGCGCGGCAGCACCCGCTCCCCCACGGTCAGCTGCGGCTGGGCGAGCAGGTACGCGATCGAGTACGTCGCGTCGAACCCGTCCCCGAGGTCGGCCACGAAGTCGACCCAGCAGTCGCCGTCCGGGCCGGTCTCGGCGTGCACCTGGTCCGGGAAGGAGGCCTGCAGCTCCCGCTTGTCCAGGTAGCTGCCCTGGATCGAGGAGAGCGCGACCCGCAGGCCGGTCCCGGCGAGCTGCACCGGTGACAGCCAGGCGACCGGTTCCGCCGGGGTGAAGCCCAGCTCGACCGGCGTCTGATGACGCGGGCGGCGCGGCGGTGTCGGTGGTGCCTGCTCGGGACCGTTGGCCATGCTCTCGTTCCTCCCACCGAAGCCTGGTGTGCCGACCATGAGTACCAGAACGCGAATCGATGTCATCGACGAGGTCGGAAGACGGGAGCGGAAGACGCGGGCGGAAGACGGGAGCGGGAGGCGCGGGCGGACGGCCGGGCCGGAATCGGCTCAGGGTCAGGGCCTCTGCCCGGAGGGTCCGGCGCGGGTGGCAGTCTGGAGGCGAACAGGAAAGGCAGGAAGATCGTGAGCGATCAGATGCACGGAATCGAGACCGACGACGGGATCGGAGCGGCTCCGTCGGTGGCCCGGTTGCTGCTGGAACTCCGCGGCCGGGTCAAGATCGACGTCCGGCAGAACGGCCGGGCGCTGCAGGTGACCCCGCTGGGCGGCCGCAAGATAGCCCTGCGGATCCACCCCGGTGGCGCGGATGTCGCCGTCGAGCCGGCGTTAGCCGAGGAGCTCGCGCTCTCCATCGAGGGCGCGTACATCAAGGATCCGGACGACCCGAACTGCTTCGTGGTGGTCCCCGCCGAGCTGATCGACGACAACTACGACGCGCTCTTCGAGGCCTCGGTGCAGGCGGTCCAGCTGCGCGCCACGGCGACCACGACGGCGAAGGCCACCGGCAGCGGGACGGCGGCGGCCAAGACCACCACCGCGAAGAAGACGGCGACCAAGGCCGCGGCCAAACCGGCGCCCAAGCCCGAGCCGCCGATCTGCTCGAAGTGCCGGCAGTACCAGCTGCTGGCCAGTGGCGAGTGCCCGTCGGGCTACTGCTGACACGCCCCGGGTGCGGGCCAGTGGCCCGCACCCGCAGGTCACACCCTATGTAGAAAACCGGCTGAGGGTCGGCTAGGGTGTCACACCATGACGAGCCCAGTACGGGTGACCGCCGCCGTGTCCAAGGTCCTGGCCGCGTTCCTCGAGGACCCCGAGGCCGATCGCTACGGCCTCGACCTGATGCGCGCCACCGGTCATCCCAGCGGAACCCTCTACCCGATCCTGCTCCGCCTGCAGAACGCCGGCTGGGTCGAGGCGGTGTGGGAGGAGATCGACCCCGCCGAGGCCAGCCGCCCGGCGCGCCGCTACTACCGGCTCACCCCGGACGGGCTGATCGCCGCCCGTACCGAGATCGCCGACCTGCGCCGGCAGCTCGACCGCGCGCACATCGTGAGCAAGCCGAGTCCGGCGTGAGCGCGCCGATCCGGTTCGCGCACCGGTGCATAGACCTGGCCGCCCGCCGCTGGCCGGCCGAGCTGCGCGACGAGCTGGCCGCCGAGTGGCACGCGGAGCTGGCCGCCGCCGAGTCCGGCCGGCAGGCCCTCGGGTTCGCGCTCAGCCTGCTGATGTCCCCGCCGCTGAAGGACCGCAGCGGCGCGCCCCGCGGCTGGGCCGAGACCACCGGCGCGCTCACCCCGGCCGCCGCGCTGGTCGTCACCGGGATGCTCACGATCGGCGTCGCCCAGGTGGCGGAGATGCTGACCGGGATGATCGGGATCGACTCGTACGCGACGACCTGGTCCGCCACCCTCGCCTCCGGGCTGCTGACCGCGCTCTGGTGCGTGCTCGCCGGGCGCTGGCTGGGCCGCCGGATGCCCCTGGAGGGCGGCACCCGGTTCGCGCCGCTCCTGCTCGTCCCGGCGATCCTGGCGCCCACCTTCGCCGAGATGGATGCGACCTACCTGACCGGCCAGCTGATCGGTCTGGCGATCTGGGTACCCGGCATGATCTTCATCGGTCGCGGGCGCCCGGCCGTCGTCCTCGCCACGCCGCTGGTCGGTGCGCTCGCGGCCGTCGCGGCGACCGTGCCGATGATCGTCTCGGATGGCGGGGACCTGCACGGCATGGTCGCGTCCCTGCTGGTCCGGGAGCCACCGGCCGAGTACATGGTGATCGAGGACGGGCTCAGCAGCCGCGCGTTCTACTACCTCGGGCCCTGGGCGGTCACGCTCTGCACGTTCGGGCTCCTGGCATGGGCGTACACGAAAAGCTCCCTGAAGCCTCTCCCCCGGCGGATGACCGCCGTCGCGATCGACGGGCCGCGGACGCTGCCGCCGCTGGTGGTGAGCGTGGGCGTGGGGTGTGTCGCGCTCTCGGTGATCGCGTGGGCCTACACGCTCGCGATCCTGTCGCCCGCGATGCCCGGCGTCTCCGCGACGGCGCCGATGCCGGGCGGGGACGGCGAGATCTACCTCTGGGTCGCGGAGCTGCGCTGGACCGCGATCATCCTGACCGTTCTCGGTCTCGTGATCGCGGTCGCCGATCGCCGCCGGGTTCTGCCGGCCGCGGCGGTCCTCGGGGTGCTGCTCTTCGCCGCGAACGGCGTCCTGGTCCGGCTCGGCGTCGCGGGCGCCGGTGGGCTCCGGGTGGCCCTGGTGGCCGGCGCGGTCGCCGTCGGGCTCTCCTGGATCATCGCGGGTACGGCGCTGAGCAGCGACTACGCGGCTCGCGTGATCCGGCGGCGGGTCACCACCGGCGCGATGATCGCCGGTGCCTGCGGTCCGCTGATCCTGACCCAGGGCACGCCCGGGGTGAACCACCCGTTCCTGCCCGCCGGGCTGACGATCACCACGACCGGGCTGGCGGTGCTCGGCGTGCTGCTCGCGCTGATTCCGGCGGTGGTGGTCAGCGGGCGGACCCGGGCCGCCTGGCTGATCGCGCTGCCGCTCGCCGTCGCGCTCGTCGCGGGGCTGGCGCCGGTCGACCCGGGGGTGGAGGATTCCGGGTACGCGCTGCTCGGCGGCCTGATCGGGGTGCCGCTGTCGGTGGTCGTGCTGGGGTTGATGCGCGGCCGGCGGGTGATCCGCTGGGGCCTGCTGACCGTGGCCGCGGTGCCGCTCTCCGCGGTGCTCTGGTACGGGGCGATCTTCGTGGCCGGCATGGTGCCCGACCTGCTCTTCGCCAGCGAAGGGCTGGGCTATCCGGCGGACGGCCTCTCCGCGGTGCCGGGCGCGGTCCTGCTGATGCTGCCGTTCGCGGCGCTGGCGTCCACCCGCCCCGATCCCGCCCCGTCCCCGGCACCCCTCGCGCCCCTCGCTCCGGTGCCTTCCTGACAGCTTCTCGGCTGGTGCTCCGGGGTGAGTCAGGCCGCCCGTCACACACCGGAGCCCCCGCCAGCACCGGCAAGAGCCTGGGGGTGAGGATCAAGTCATGGCGG